>NZ_JAUBRA010000042.1:5249-65819 GCF_036701555.1 Microcoleus sp. Pol10D4 | reverse complement strand
GTAGTCTATGCCTCGGTTCATTCGTCCGGTTTGTTCGGGAGAAATATAGGCGAGGGTTCCTTCTAAAACGTTGGGATTTTGAATTTCTTGGGTTTCTCTTGGAAGTAGGGAGGCGATGCTAAAGTCTATGAGTTTAATTTGTTTGGTTTCGGGATGTATTAGGACGTTAGCTGGCTTAATATCTTTGTGGATGACTCTGTTTCGGTACAGTCCGTCAAGAATGTCAGTTATTTGAATGGCAATTTCCAATATTTCTGCCAGAGTCAGCGTAGGTGCTTCACCGACCCGTCTTCGGCATCGATCTTGGGCGTATTGCCGTAGAGAAATGCCACCAAAATCCTCCATCACTAGGGTATAGCTGTTGCGGTAGGATTCCAGACTGTAAGGTTCAACGACTCGCGGCAGACGTAGATTTTTGTCGATGGTATACTGGTTGCGGAATTGCAGCAGTTCGCTGAAACTGGGATAGTCTCTATTTAATAGTTTAATGACAACTGGAAGCCGATCAATTTCTCGAATGGCTCGATAAACCAGGGTTTTAGAACCACTGTACAGTTGCTCGATTAGACGGTATCCGGCAATTGGACTGGTTAAATCTATACCTGCATTCATTTTGGCTATCCTAATCTCAAATATTGACTGCTAAAAATTAATGTGCGCCTCTATCTGTAAGGGTTAAATGCGGCGATCGCATAATTAAATTCATCCGTTTGTAGGCAATGAGATAGTAAACTTCGTCCCTTCTCCCCGTACAGATTTTACCTCGATTGTACCGCCGTGTTTCTCAACTACAATCTGCCGTGCGATCGCCAAACCCAATCCCGTCCCTTTACCCACACCTTTAGTTGTAAATAAGTTGTCAAAAATATGACCTTTTATCTCATCTGATATCCCTAGCCCGTTGTCATAAATGCGAATTGTAACCCACTCCTTAGACTGTCTTTCTGTGCGAATCGTGATGCACTTGGCTGGGGCTTTAGTCTTCTCTAAACTCGGTTCCCGATTTGATTCTTCCAGTGCATCAATGGCATTAGCCAATATATTCATAAACACCTGATTTAATTGTCCGGGGAAGCAATCCACTGAAGGCAAGTTCCCGTACTCTTTCACAACTTCAATCGCTGGACGCTGTTCGTTCGCTTTCAATCTGTGTTTGAGAATCAAAATCGTACTGTTAATTCCGTCATGAAGATTGAAAGGAACTTTGTAATCTTTGTCAGCTCGGGAGAAGGTGCGGAGACTGGTGCTGATACCTTGAATGCGATCGCACCCGATTTTCATCGAATTCAACATTTTGGGTAAATCTTCTAAGAGATATTCGATATCGCTCTCTTCAGCTTTTTCTTCAATCTCCTCACCCGGACTGGGAAATTTTTCTTTATAGAGTTGCAAGTATTCTGTAATATCTTTGACGGCGGCGATCGCTTCATGAATATTGCCAGAAATAAATCCAACTGGATTATTAATTTCATGGGCAACCCCGGCCACTAAATTCCCCAATGCCGACATTTTTTCGCTCTGTACTAATTGCAGTTGTGATTGTTCCACCTGATGGGCGTAGTCCTGCGCTTGCTGATACAATCGCGCATTTTCTAGGGAAATGGCAGCCTGAGTGCAGAGGAAGTTGAGGACGAGGAGACGATCGCGAGTAAACACTCCTTTTGTCGATCGATGTTCGAGATAAAGTATCGCAACTAAGTTCCCGCGATCGAGAATCGGAGTACACAGCATACTCTGAGACTGATACTGGAGCATACAGTCATTCATTAAACCCGGAATATCGGTCTTACCGCCTTCAATAACGACAGTTTGCAGGGTATTTTTGACATAATAAACTAGCTTGAGCGGAATCACCGCCGAGCCATCTAGAGGTTGGGTTTGCAGTAAGGTTGTGGGTAACTCGTTATCTGGATTGATGTGAGTTATTGCCCGGATTTGCCATTCATCCTGATGGGGGAGTAGCAAAGCACAAGTTTCTGCGCCCGAAGTTTTTAAAATAATTTGGTTGAGGGTGGCGAGCAATTCATCAATCTGAATTTTACTGGATAAAGCTTGAGCAGCTTGCACAATAGATGCGAAATCAAGGGCCTCGGAAATACTGGTGCTGCTATTACTGGAAGTCTGCGAAGAGTGGCTAATCGTTGCCAGGGTCTCTAGAGGATTAAAGCGAAGTTTGGGCTGACTCAGGATAGGCTGAAGTAATTGGGGATAGCGTTGTTCTAAGTCTTTAACCTTGGCTAGTGCACCCCAACGGGCATAACAGTAATAGGCTTCCTGCATATAGCTGGCTGCAACTTTTTCTTTGCACCAGTCAAGGTAGAACTTGGCAGCTAATTCGTTGGCGATCGCTTCTTCTTGGATATAACCGTTTTCCTTGGCTCCTGCGATCGCGCGATCGTACAGTTCGAGCGCTTCGGCTTTTTTTCCTAAAATTCGACATTTTTCCGCCTCTACCAAATTAAATTTGTGCAAATGGTTCATTGGCCCATGACTAGCCCATGTTTGCATTTTTTTCTGATTGGCTGCGACTTTTGCTAGTTGGGTTTCTATGTTGACAGTATCCCGATTATTTAACCATCGCAATCGAGCTAAGGAATCGTATAAATAAAATCCGGGAATCACAAACATCCCCGTGACTCCATTTAAATATTTTTCGGCGGTGGTGGCATTTTCCACGGCCTCATCTACTTTTTCAAACAAATAATTTAAGATTAGTTTGTGGCTATGTATGATATGGAGAGCGAGGCGATCATTGACAGAGTAATGAACTGGTAAATATTGTTCCTCGTTGTAAGCTTCCCCCACCAAGCAACCTGGATTGATACTGGGTTTGATTAAGTTTAAAATTCCCTGCCTATGAAGTTCGTTCCACGACAAAACAGTGTCCTGTTTTAGTTCCCGAAATGCCTGACTGTAACTTGCTACTTCCTGTTCTAGTTCTGTCAAGTTTGTGCCAGCGAAATACGAATTACAAAAACCGTAAAAAGCACAATATGTAGCAAAAAGTATATCTCCCGTTTCTAAACCGATTTGATAGGCTGAAAGTAAAGGTTTAATAGTTTCTCTGGCGGGTTCTTTCCAATGTTTAATATCTCCGTCGGTACACAGAACTACCTTGGCTGTAATTTCTTTAGCATTGAATTTACACAAGAGGCTGGAAGCCAGTTGACCAAATTGATAACCTGATTCAATGTCTCCAACTATCACACAAAGCATTACGGCGTAATTCCCATAAGCAAAAGCAGCATTCGGCTCGTTGCCATTTTTAATTAATAGTTTCACTTGCTCACAGGCAATTAGGGGTAAAAATTGAGGGAGAGCGATATAGGCTGGCGAAACAATGCTGTTGAGAATGCGTAAAGCTGCTTTTTTTTCCGGCTCCTTCATTTCTGGCAAATGGATTAATTCTTTAATTTCCAGCTCGCTCCAGTGAGATTTAGTTAACGCAAATTCCTGTTGAATATCTGCATCTGTTGGCGATTCGGGGAAGCTTATTTCCAATAATTTTAAAATAGCAAAAGCAGTTTGGATCGCTTCTATAAATTGCTTTTGAACTGTATAAGCTTGTATTTTGACTTCGTAAACATTGATTTGGTCTAATAGCGAGCGCGTCTCTCGCAATACCTCCTCAATTAATTCTTCCATTGTCTCAAACTCGCCGTTGAGATAGTCTGTCTCTGCAGCCGACTCGGACAAAGCTAAAGTAAGTTCGTATTGATTCTGCCAACAGTCAGTTGCCAGCAGTTTCAGCCCCACTGTGGCATATTCGCGGGCTGCGTGATAGGCAGTTGCCGATCTGGCTTTGCGGCAAGCAGTAAGGTTGAGTTGGGCGAGTTCGTCGCGTTCGGTTTGTTGTGCAATTAAAGCCGTTCCATAGTTTAATTGATTGACCAATTCAAAAATGCGTTCTTCTGTGGCTTCGGGGGAAATTTGTTGGAGCAGTAGTTGCCCGATATGGTAGTGGGTAATTTGTTTTTGCTTGTCGGGAATGAGAGAATAGGCAGCTTGTTGGACGCGATCGTGCAAAAAACGATAGGCAACTGTTTGAGAAGTAGCTCGATCGATCTGGTCTTCTTCCCCTACATAAAATTTATAAATCTCACTCTGAGGTAAAACAAAACCTTCCTGTAAAGTTTTCCACAAAGCCGTTGCCGTTTCCGTCTCCGAGATTTCCGAAACAATTGCTAATGTTGTCAGATCGAACAGATTGCCAATGCAAGCGGCTAATTTTAAAACCTCCTGAGTTTCCACGGGTAATTTCTGTAACTGCTGCGCCATGAATTCAACGACATCATCCGTCAGTGCTGCTTCTGTAATTTTGCTAATATCGCACTGCCAATATCCTTCTTTAATATCGAAAATAATCAATTCATCTTGATGCAATGCCTTGAGAAACTGCGTCGCAAAAAATGGGTTTCCTTTTGTCTTCTGATACACTAATTCCGTCAGCGGTTCTGCTAACCTAGGAGAACAATTCAGCGTATCTGCTACTAATTGATTCAAACTGGTTCGAGCCAGAGCTGCAAGTGTGATGGTACTGACAGTTGCCCCTGTTTTAGTGACTTCATCTAGGGTCAACATCAAGGGATGGGCAGCGGAAACTTCATTGTCTCGATAGGCTCCAATTAATAGCAGGTGACTGGACTGGGATTCACCTATGAGCAACTGCATCAACTTTAAAGATGCGGAATCCGCCCATTGTAAGTCATCCAGAAACATCACTAAGGGATGCTCTTTTGTGGTAAAAACAGAGATAAATTTTTGGAACAGCAAATTGAACAGATTTTGAGCAGCTATCCCTGATAATTCTGGGGCTGGGGGTTGTTGTCCGATAATCCGTTCTAGTTCGGGAATGACTTCAATAATGACTTGTCCGTTGTCACCAATTGCTGCTAAAATTTTGTTTTTCCATTCTTGGATATGGATATCGCTTTCACTGAGCAATTGTGTCATTAAATCGCGGAATGCTTGCACAAATGCCGAAAAGGGAATATTGCGATTAAACTGGTCAAATTTTCCTTTTATGAAATAGCCATGCTGTCGGACAATTGGTTTGTGAACTTCATTGACGACAACGGTTTTTCCGATGCCGGAAAAGCCTGCAACCAGCATCATTTCGCTGTTGCCTTGTGCTACTCGTTCAAAGGCTGCTAAAAGTTGCTGTATTTCTCGTTCCCGACCGTAAAGTTTTTCTGGAATCAGGAAGCGATCGCATACATCCCGCGTTCCTAACTCAAAAGTTTCTATCTTTCCAGTTTCTTCGCACTGCTGCAAACACCTTTCTAAGTCATGTTTCAATCCCAAGGCACTTTGATAGCGTTTTTCGGCATTCTTTGCCATCAGCTTCATCACCAGATCCGAAATCACCTGCGGAATTTCTTGGCTGTTTATTGCAGGAGGTTGTTTGGCAATATGGCAGTGAACCAACTCCATGGGGTCGTCACATTCAAATGGCAGTTTTCCTGTCAGCAGTTCGTAAAAGGTGGCTCCCAGAGAATAAAAGTCGGTGCGGTAGTCTATGCCTCGGTTCATTCGTCCGGTTTGTTCGGGAGAAATATAGGCGAGGGTTCCTTCTAAAACGTTGGGATGTTGAATTTCTTGAGTTTCTCTTGGAAGTAGGGAGGCGATGCTAAAGTCTATGAGTTTAATTTGTTTAGTTTCGGGATGTATTAGGACGTTAGCTGGCTTAATATCTTTGTGGATGACTCGATGCCGATAGAGTCCATGGAGAATGTCAGTTATTTGAATGCCAATTTCCAATATTTCTGCCAGAGTCAGCGAGGCCTCTTGGGCGTAATCTCGCAGAGAAATGCCCCCAAAATCCTCCATTACTAGGGCATAGCTGTGGCGATAGGAGTCTAAATTGTAGGGTTCAACGACTCCCGGCAGACGTAGGTTTTTGGCGATGGTGTACTGGTTGCGGAATTGCAGCAGTTCGGTAAAGCTGGGATAGTCTCGATTTAATAGTTTAATGACAACCGGAAGCTGATCTGTTTCTCGAATGGCTCGAAAAACTAGGGTTCTGGAACCACAGTATAATTGCTCAACCAGATGATATCCTGAAACTCGCTTCGTCAAATCCACTGCTGCACTCATCTGGATTACCCCATCTCAGACATTGACTATTGTAACTAATTATACACTTTTATTGGTCTAGTCTGAGGAAAATAAAACTGCGAAATCCCAAGCGACAGACTCTACCGCTTTTATTCTTTTTCACTTTTGAAGAGAAAGATGGCGCTCTACTCTATCAAGATAATAGTCTTATCCTTTCATCGGCAATAAAATTGTAAACTCCGTCCCTGCTCTCAATACAGAATTTACCTCGATTGTACCGCCGTGTTTCTCAACCACAATCTGCCGTGCGATCGCCAATCCCAACCCCGTCCCTTTCCCTACTTCTTTGGTAGTAAATAACTCATCAAAAATCCTCTCTCGCACTGCTTCACTTATGCCCACACCGTTATCTTTAATGCGAATCCTCGCTTGTTTTTTGTCACCATAAAATTCGTCGGTTTTAATGGTAATTTCATTGACTATTTCTGCATAATGTCGTCCTTGATTTGATTCATCCAAAGCATCGATCGCATTACCTAACAAATTCATAAATACTTGATTCAACTGTCCGGCATAACACTCAACTTGTGGTAAATTACCGTATTCCCTAATCACTTTGATTTCTGGACGAGTTTCGTTAGCCTTGAGGCGATGTTTCAGGATCATAATAGTGCTATCGATGCCATCGTGGATATTGCAAGCTACGGGATAGTTAGTATCCGCACGGGAGAATGTCCGTAGACTTGTACTAATATCCCGAATCCGCTTCACACCTTCCCGCATCGAACCTACTAATTTCGGTAAATCTTCCCGGATGTATTCCAGATCGATGTTCTCGATTTCTTCTTGAATTTCTGGATCGAGTTGCGGATATTTTTGTTCATACAAATCGAGCAATCCAAACAAATCTTTGATATAATCTAAGGCGGGTTGAATATTACCAACCAGAAAACCAACCGGATTATTAATTTCGTGAGCAACCCCAGCCACTAAGTTTCCCAATGCTGACATCTTTTCGCTTTGAACTATTTTTATTTGTGCCTGTTTGAGTTCGGTAAATGCTTGTTGAGATTCTTGATACAAACGGGCATTTTCTAAAGAAATTGCAGCTTGAGAAGCCAGCAAATTTAGCACTTCAATGCGATCGCTCGTAAATGCGCCAACCGTCAGGTTATTTTCCAGGTATAAAACTCCTATCAACTGCCCTTGATTAAGGATTGGAATACAAAGAACACTGATCGGCTGGTGCTGTTCAATATAGCGATCGCTCGCAACCTGGAAACTTACCCTAGCATCAACTATTACCACAGGTTTCAAACTACGCTTGACAGTATTGACCAAACTAATCGCTACATCCTGACTTGATTCTAGAGGTATTGATGGTAATAGCTCAGGTTCCTGTCCCTCTGCTACAAGAGCCACTACCTGTAAATACTGTTTTTGTTTGAGCAATAAGACACACTTAGTTGCCCCAGCATTCGCGATCGCTATTTTTAGGAGAGTAGTCAGGAGTTTATCGAGTTCAATCTCCCCAGAAATGGCTTGAGAGGCTTGGATCAGAGTAGGCAAATCTAGAAATTCAGAGTTGCTGCTAGAAGAGTGAGTAGAACTAATCGTTCCCCGGGCGATCGTTTCCTTTAATGAACTAAAGGCTTGAGCTTGCTGAAGGATAATACCGAGTAGGCGAGGATAACGTTTTTCCAAATCGTCAATTTTGGCTTTAGCACCCCATCGGGCATAACAATAATACGCTTCAATCATGTAGGCTTGAGCTACTTTTTCTTTGCCCCATTCCAAGTAGAATTTAGCTGCGAGTTCGTTGGCGAGGGCTTCTTCGTTGATGAATAGATTTTCTTGAGCGAGGGAGATCGCGCGATCGTACATTTCCAGTGCATCTGCCTTGTAACCCAAAACCCGCTGCCGTTCTGCTTCAACTAAATACCACTTATGCAGATGATTCATGGGAGCATTTTGCGCCCACTCGTGCAGAGTCGTTTGATGGATTTCCACAGAGGCCAGAATATCAGCTTGCTCAATTTCTGGCTGTGTTGGTAAAATCGCCAGGTACGTGAGAGCGGCATAAAAATGGAAAATGGGAATAAAAATACATCCCGGTACAGCTATCAAATATGGCTCGGCTTGGCTAATGTAATTGCTCGCCTCTTTGTAGTTACCAAAGCAGTAAGCAAGCAACAGTTTGTAGATATAAACCTCCGCGATGGCAGTGAATTCATAATCCTGATTATGCTTGGGCATCATCACTGTTTCATCGTAGGCTTCGCCGATTAAGCAATCCGATACAATCTCGACTTCCCTTAAGTTATTCACCGTCTGCCGCACCATATCTACATAAATCTGAGCCGAATATTGCTTTACCTGAGCCAACGCGGTGCTGTAACTTGCAATTTCTGGTTCCAAATTGCTCAGTTCTACCCCACTGAAAAAGTTCATATAGCTGTAAGTGACCATGCTGTAGCCAGCGCTTAGAAAATCGCCAGTTTCCATGCCAGCCGTATAGCTATCTTTCGTCGTCAGCATCACTGCCCTCATGGCTTCTTTGCGATGCTGAATAAAGGCTCCAAATAGATTCAGAATCATGGACTTGAATTCCCGGACATTGAACCTATCAAGCAATGAAAGAGCCAATTTACCAAAGGCATACCCCGTTTCCACATCTCCCAAAAAGGCACACAACACCAGTCCGTGAATGCCATACCCCACCGTCGATGCTGGCGTGTTCCCAAAGGAGAGCGATAAACTTACCATCTTGCAGCTAAGTAGGGGCAGCAAACCCGGCATTCCCAGAAAGATGGGAGAATATAACGTTCCTAACAGTGGCATGGCAGCCTGAACCTTGGCATCAGCGATCGTCGGCAGATTAACTAGGTCTTCAATCCGCCTACCTTGAAGTTGGCGGGCAACAGCTTGTAGCGCTTGGCTAATCAAAGCTTCATCAGGTGTAGTGGGTAGTTCAATCCCTAATTGCCCGAGTGCATCTGTTGCTACTGCAATGGCTTCTAGTGACTTGCTTTGTGCTGTCTGGGCAGCGATTTGAATTTCGTAAATTTTGATTTTGTCTAAGATTGTCTGGGCTGCTTGCAACACTTGTGCTGCAATCTGTTCCATGCCGTCAAAGTCAGCATTCAAATAAGCGGTTTCGGTAGCAGCAACATAGAGGTTCAGGGTCAATTCATACTGGCTTTGCCAGCAGTTGGCTGTTAGTAGATCAATGCCTGTTTGCAGATAAACTCTAGCTGCTGTGTAGGCGGTAGATTTTCTGGCTTTACAACCTGCTTCTAAGTTCAGTTTAGCTAAGGCTTCTCGTTCGCTCGGTTGGGTAATTAACTCAATTCCTCGATTCAAATGTCCGACAATATCAAACAGTTTTTCTTCTTGCTCTATTTTTGAAGATTTTTGCTGAAGTAATTGTCCAATTTTGAGATGCGTTGCTTTTTTCTGTGAAGCGGGAATGAGTGAATATGCGGCTTGCTGGACGCGATCGTGTAAAAATCGATAAGTTGGATTAGCTGAAGCCTGGAAAACTTCATCACTATCCGATTGGGTAAAGAACTTATAGATTTTGGTTGTGGGAATCACCACACCTTCCTGCAATGCTTTCCATAAAGCGGTAGCCGTCATTCCAGCAGATTTCTCACTGACAATTACTAAGGTATTCAAATCAAACTGCGCTCCTATACAAGCAGCTAATGTGAGAACATCCTGAGTTTCTCTGGGAAACTTCTGCAACTGTAATGCCATAAATTCAACGACATCATCAGTGATAGCTAAGGTTTTGACTTGGGCAATATTACACTGCCAATGCCGAATATCCCAATTAAAGCTAATTAGCCGATCGTCATGTAAGGCCTTGAGAAACTGAGTGGCAAAGAAAGGATTTCCCTGAGTTTTTTGATAGACTAATTTTGTCAAAGGTTGGGCAAGTGATGATTCGCAATTCAGCGTATCCCCCACCAACAAATTCATATCTGGTTGGCTTAAGGGTTGCAAAGTAATCGTATTCACTGTTGCCCCAGTTTTAACTATCTCATTCACTGTTAAAATAAATGGATGCACGGGCGAAACTTCATTATCTCGATAGGCCCCCAATACTAATAAATATCCTGTATCCTTCATCAATAATTGTAGCAAATTTAGGGAGGCTGAGTCCGCCCATTGCAAGTCATCCAAAAACATCACTAAAGGATGTTCTTTGCTCGTGAAAACTTGCACGAATTTCTGCATTACCAGATTAAAGCGATTTTGGGCGGCACTTCCTGACAATTCTGTTGCAGGAAGTTGAGCGCCAATTATACGTTCTAACTCAGGAATCACGTCAATCAAGACTTGTCCGTTGTCTCTTACTGCTGCTAAAATCTTGGTTTTCCATGTTTGCAGTTCGGTATCCGATTCTGATAGCAATTGACCCATTAAGTCACGGAAGGCTTGCACAAAGGCACTGAAGGGAATGTTGCGTTGAAATTGATCGTATTTGCCTTTGATAAAATAACCGCGCTGACGGACAATTGGTTTATGAACTTCATTGACAACAGCGGTTTTCCCAATTCCCGAAAAACCTGCTACTAGCATCATTTCTGTTGCTCCCAGGCTGACTCGCTCAAAGGCAGCTAATAGTTGATCAACTTCTTTTTCTCTACCGTAGAGCTTTTCGGGGATAGTAAAGCGATCGCTAATATCTCGCTTTCCGAGTTCAAAATGTTCTATTGTGGCGGTTTTTTGTAATTGAACTAAACAAATCTCTAAATCGTACTTTAGTCCTAATGCACTTTGATAGCGCTTTTCGGCATTCTTCCCCATCAGCTTACTGACAATTTTTGATAAAATTAGGGGAATTTGTGGATTTATTTGATGAATGGGTATCGACTGTTTGGCGAGATGACAATGCACCAATTTCATCGGATCATCCGAGATAAATGGCAACTGTCCTGTCAACAATTCATAAAAAGTCACACCCAGAGAATAAAAGTCACTACGATAGTCAATGCCTCGATTCATCCGTCCAGTTTGTTCGGGAGAGAGATAGGCTAAGGTTCCTTCTAAAATATTGGGATTCTGGATTTCTTGAGTTTCTCGTGGTAGGAGGGATGCAATACTAAAGTCAATTAGTTGAATTTTTTTGGTGTCGGGATTAATAAGAATATTAGCGGGTTTAATATCTTTGTGAATAACTCGGTTTTGGTATAGATAGTGAATAATGTCTGTTAGTTGTATGGCGAGTTGGAGAAATTCTGCTAAAGGTAAAGCTTCAGATGGTTGGGTTTCATTTGTTGCTGTTTTGAGATAAGTACATAGGGAGACTCCGCCAAAGTCCTCCATTATTAAGACATAGCTATTCTGGTAGACTTCCAGCGTCAGGGCTTTGACGATGTGAGGGAAGTCGAGATTTTTGGCAATAGTATATTGGTTGCGAAACTGGACGAGCTCGTTGAAGGTGGGGTATTTGTTTCGCAGCAGTTTGACTACGACTGGGTATTGGTCACGGGTACGGATGCCTCGATAGACTAGGGTACGTGTACCTACATAAAGTTTCTCTGTAATCTCATAACCTGACAAATTTGCGATCGCATCCATAACTGGTTGACCCTTTATTATACAACTGTTAAATTAAAACCTTCTATTCCATTGTATTTTATTATTTGACAAAGATAGCGATCGCAAACTCTGCACCCTCGCTAGGTACAGAATTAACTGTAATGTTTTCCCTATGTTTATCAACTATTATTTGACAATCAAGCAATTTGGTGACAAGCCCCCGGACTCATCCGTGTACCTGTGAAAAAAGCTCCGCATCCTGATCAAAATCCCTCGGACTCATCAGTGGAAGCCATCTCAAATATCAAATCTCAGATTGCAAATTTCAAATCCCATGAGGTGCGATCTCGCTAATTCTCAACCAGTTCCTTTCCCTATTCTGCACTATTGGCGCTATGGTATGTATAGTATAGTTTCGTAAGTTGTGATGGTATCATAAAACAATTATTTGTAATTTTTAACCGCAAATATACGCAGATAAACCAGCATATAAACTTGATACTATCTGCGTATATTTGCCTGGATCTGCGGTTGTATTATGTTTTATTCCCCGTAGTGGCCGCCGACAACCTTACCCCGAAACACAACATAATTGTAGATGTTGTAAAAAATCATAATCGGGAGCAGAATGCCCATAAACACAATCATAAATACCAGGGCGCTGGGCGAAGCTGCGGCTTGGTAAATCGTGATTTGTGAGGGAATAATGTAGGGAAAAACAATCAATCCCAAGCCGATGAAAGTAAGCAAAAAAATCAGAATCGTCCAGACAAACGGCGTGCGTTCTTCTTTGTTTGCGAGACTTTTCAGCAGCAGCCCCACCAACAGCACTCCCAACAAAGGAATCGTGGCAAACACATAAACTAGCGGTTTATCGAACAACCTGGATCTAGCACTTTCGTAAAAAATCGGAGTGGCGATCGTAATTAAAACTGCTCCGATTAAAGTCGTCACCGCCGCAATTTTAGCCGTGCGATAGTGATTTGTTTGCAGTTCCCCCTCCGTTTTCATAATTAGATAGGTTGAACCGATCAAAACATAGCCTTGAATCAGCGTCAAAGCAACCAAGATCGATCGCCAATCCAGCCAATCCCAAGTAGAACCCACAAAGTGACCGGCTTCATCAACCGCAATGCCTTCAAGTACGGCACCGAGGGCAAATCCTTGAGCTAAAGCTGCTAAAAAACTGCCAGCACCAAAGGCATAATTCCAGAATAATTTGCGATTAGAATGCTCGCGAAATTCAAAGGCTACAGCGCGAAATATCAAACCAAAAAGCATCATGCAAATTGGTATATATAGCGCTGTCAAAATCGTGCCGTAAGCGAGGGGAAATGCGCCAAATAAAGCGCCACCCATCAACACCAGCCACGTTTCGTTCGCGTCCCAAACGTTGCCCAAACTCGTCATTAAAATGCCCCTGCGTTCCTCGTCGGAAGCAGTCAAAGACAGGATGCCTACTCCTAAGTCAAAACCATCTAGCATGACGTAAAGCAATAGGAACAAAGCCAAAACTACAAACCAAACTTGTGGGAGAAAATGCTCCAAAGCTTGCATAAAATCTCCTATTGTTGTGCTTCTACGGGACGTTGATCGGGAATGTGTTCTGCAGGTTGACTTTCGATTGCAGGTTCATTGTCTAAACCTGGCACAGGCAGACTTAAATTAGGGCCTTGGCGGATAATTCGGCTGCCAAAATACAAGGCACAAACAAACAAAAAGCTGTAAACAACGGCAAAGAAACTGAGAGAAGTTAAAACATTGCTGGCGGGGATGTTTGACACCGCGTCAGCAGTGCGAATTTGCCCATATAAAGCCCAAGGTTGTCTGCCGACACAGCGGACAATCCAACCCGATTCTACAGCAATATATCCCAGGGGAGCAGCTAATACCCAAGCGCGCATTAGCCAAGGTTGACTGCTAATATTTTCAGCAGAAAGTTTGCCTCGCATCCACTGAATTATACTGAACAGCATCAGTCCTAAAAAGAAGAATCCAATGCCGGACATGATGCGGAAACAATAGTAGATTAAACCCACCATTCGCGGTCTATCTTCTGGCTTCCATTCCTTCAATCCGAGTACGGGTTCGGAGAGTTTTTGTTTGAATTCCAAAACGTATCCTAAGCCATTGGGTACGCTAATTTCCCAGTCATTTTTTTGGGCTTTTTCATTAGGCAAAGCTAGCAAAGTCCAATCGGCTGACTCTCCCGCTGGTGAAGTTTCCCACTTAGCTTCGATTGCTGCTAATTTAGTGGGTTGGTAGTGATAAACCTGTTCGGCGCTCAAATGTCCGATGTATATCTGCAAAGGTGCAACGGCGATTGCTGTCGCTATGGCAATTTTTAAAGACTTGGAAAAAAACGCTTGGTTGCGCTTATTAAGAATATACCAAGCGCTAATTCCGCCAATGACAAACAGCGAAGTTTCTAACGTCGCAAAAAACATATGGAGAATGCTGTTTAATGCGAACGGGTTCATAATTGCTTGAAAGTAATCGCTGACAATAAACTTGCCATTGACCATTTCTCCACCCGCAGGAGTTTGCAGCCAAGAGTTAGCGACTAAAATCCAGACTGTGGATAGGTTAGCGCCGAAGGCTACCATGATTGTAGCGAAATAATGGACGATCGGGTGAACGCGCTCCCAACCAAACAGCATAATGCCTAAAAAGCCGGCTTCTAGCATAAATGCCATTGAAGCTTCAAATCCCAAAATGCTGCCAAAAAAGTCACCAACAGCTTCAGAAAATGGTGCCCAGTTTGTGCCAAACTGAAATTCCATCGGAATTCCTGAAGCTACTCCAATACCGAAGTTGAGGACGTAGAGTTTAGACCAAAAACGAGCGTGATGGTAGTAGTCGGGATTGCGAGTTTTCAGCCACATTCCTTCAACAATTACCAGATAAATTCCCATTCCCGTAGTCAGAACTGGCCACAGCATATGGAATATGGCGGTTAGCGCAAATTGCATCCGTGATAGCGCCACGGTGTTAGATAAGATATCCATCGTTATGTCCTTTAGTCAGTTCAAGAGAGGTTAGCTTGCACGAGTTCTAGAATTGACACTGGTTATAATGTAATGTAAAAATTTGTGACATTTTGTAGAGTGGGCAACTTTTAAGGTTTTATACAGATTTCGGTTGTATTTTTTTGTATGTTAAAATAGGTAGATTATGATTTGCCGTCGGGTGGGGGCGGGTTTATCAGATTGTGGGTTTGAGGCATTTATTGTTGGTGAACCCGCCCTACAAGATTTATGTTCGGTGAGGGAAAGATTATCTTAGCGAACCGTGACTGTATAAGTCAGTTTAAAGGGTTTAAAATTAGCTTTATTTTTGGCTGTCCCGCTCAATTCTAGTTCATAAATTCCAGCCTTGGGAAACACGATATCAGCTCCCGGAATCCCTTGATATTTCTCGGCAGATATGGCGGTTAAAGGCGGCTGCATCAGCGGCTTATCCCCCTCTTTATGATTTTTAGGATAAACAGCCAATTTGCAATTACACTGCTCTAGCGGGATAATTTGACCGCCCCTGCGAGTTAGGGCAAACCACACTCTCGCAGGCTGTCCGGCGCGGGGGTTGTGGTTGGGTTCCAGGTGAAAGGTAGCGGCTACATCTCCCGATACTTCGACTTCGTGCGCCAAAACTGAAATCGAGTTTAACTGCGACGCACTGGGAATTGTTGCTTCAATTAGCACTCCCAAAAATACTAACAATCCTAAACTTTTACTTTTGTTTGACAGGGGAAACATAGAAATTTTCTAGTGATAAAAGTGACCAAAAAAAGCGCGATCGCACAAACACAACTAATACCACAACCACCGCTAACACCGCTGTCAGCAGTTGATTGTGCAACTTCCATTCAAAACCGCCGAGATAGTGGGAACCGATGAGTGCCGCGTGTACAGCGCACAGCAAGAAAGCTGGAACGCTTAATAGGTGAAGCATTCGCCACAGTTGGCCTAAATAATTTTGAATGCGATCGCAACTTGTAACCGCCGCCGGCAACATCAACAGCAGCGACAGCATCCCAGCCGCCATTCCCAACTGATGCTGCGGCAACATAAAAGATAGCGCGTCAAAATTCCATTTCAGCGTATGATCCAGCATATGAAACGTGTGGGCGACTGCTAGGACAAACGCGCCCACACCCAAAGCGCGGCGGTAGCGCAGCAGTTGCGGCAAAAACTTGCTAACCGGACGCGCCAACAGTGCTAGCATCAAGCACAGCAGCGCTGCGTGGCCAGTAAAATCAACCATTTCATCGGTTCGCAACAAGGTAAGAATCCCGATCGCCACCGTCACCCAACCACCCGCACGGAACAGTTGACTGCGCTTGTCCGCGCTCAATCTGCCAGCAAAAAAACCCACACCCAGCATAGTTGGCAGTGTGCCGAGTCCAAAAGCCAGCATCGTCGCCGCACCCAAAACCGGGTTTCCCGTTTCCGCCGCCTTAATCTGCGCCGCGTAGAGGAAACCGCAGGGAATCAAACCCCAAAGCAAACCCAAAGCAACCGGCACCCACCAGTTTTTTTGCGCCGAAAGCTTGTTCATTGCTTGTCCGACTCGATCGTGCGACATTGGGTGCAGCAGCGGCAATCCCGGCAGCAAGTTCGGTTTAATTTGCACTACTCCGAACCAAATCAGCATCGTGCCCGTGAGAAGTGCGATCGCCCGCCGCCATTCGCTACCCGTACCTGCCAAAAGTCCGCCAGCAATTAACACCGAACCCAGTCCGCCAATTGCAGCACCAACCAAAGCGTAAGCAGCAATTCTCCCCAAATTTAGCAGCAAATGAAAGCGGAAAGCAGCTAATTTATCGTTGCGGGAATTAGAAAGAGAAAACGCCATTGTCAGCGGGCCGCACATCCCAGCGCAGTGACCGAAACTGCCGAGAAATCCCAAAATTGCAATTAGCAGCAGGTCTAGCATCTGGAGTCAGTAGTCAGCAGTCATTAGTTATTAGTTTTTTTACTGCTGATTGATAATTTATTAGTGTTGATTATCATAAATGCAGCCTATCAATTTTGTCAAAAGATTGTCGGTCTAATTTATCTCCCTCAGAGGGGCGGGTTTATTTATCCCCTGAGTAAGTTAGAAATATTTCTCGTGAAACCCACCCCTACAGACTAATGACTAATGACTAATCACTAATCACTAATGACTAATGACTAATCACTAATGACTAATGACTAATCACTAATGACTAATGACTAATCACTAATGACTAATCACTAATCACTAATCACTAATCACTAATCACTAATCACTAATGACTACTTTTGTTCTGGATGGGCCGCCGTCGGCGAAGCTGCACCCATTTGATTAATAGCCGCAATTAGCTGATAAAGCCGCCCAAAATCCCGCTGGTTGAAATGCAAAGTCAGGCGCGGCATATCGAAAGTTTCATCTCCTATTTCCGGTTCCAAAGCTTGACTTTTTTCAATTTTTCCGGTGACAACAATATCGCTAAAATCAGCATTTAGCCGATCGACCTTCTCCTCAGAAAGCTCTGTTTTCAAGCGAATTACCAATTTTTCGCGTACGTAACGGCAGGAGTGATAAACCAGATAAAAACTACCGATCGCCTCGCAAGCAACATTTATATCGTCAGTAATCGTATACAGGCTGCGATCGTCGGCTGAAATCAAACCCCGGCCCCGCAATTGTTTTTGCACAAAATAATTCCAATCGTGCCAATAATCTCCTCCGGGTCGATCGATCAATACCAAAGGAGCCGGCCCGAACTTGCCAGTTTGAGTCAAAGTCAGACACTCAAAAGCCTCGTCCAGAGTGCCAAAACCACCCGGAAACAGAGCTAAAGCATCGCTCTCCCGGAGAAAAAATAACTTACGAGTGAAAAAATATTTAAAATTGAGCAATTTGGGATCGCCGGCAATGAAAGGATTAGAACTCTGCTCAAAAGGCAACTGAATGTTCAGCCCAAAAGAACGTTCAGCAGTCGCCCCCTCGTTCCCCGCCTGCATAATTCCCCCACCGCCGCCAGTAATCACCATAAACCCCTGCTGGGCGATCGCCCTGGCAAAATCTCTGGCCATCAAATATTCTGCCGATTGCGGTGACACCCTCGCCGAACCAAAAATCACAATTTTGCGAACGTGTCGGTAAGGATAAAACATCTCAAAAGCGCTCTCCATATCTCGGAGCGACGCAGCCAGAATCTTCCAGTCTAGGCGATCGAGATCCTCTCCGGCCATTTGCACTATTGTAGAGAGCGATCGTTCGATCCACTCAGAGTGCTTTAACATTGGGAAGCGATCGAGCAAATCCATCACTTCAGCTTGGAGGGACTCAAAACCTTGACCAGACCCAGAACGAATCATGAATTTTTCCGAAACGATAACAAATTGTCGCTAATAAAAATTAAGGGGCAAGCCAAAGTTAGAAGCCAATAGCCACCAGCAAATTACCCTGCTGGCCACTAATAACTTTTCCAGTAGCTTTGCCCCGGTTCTGAAGCGAGTTAGCTGTCGCGGCCCAAAAAGAACAGCGCGAAACCGCTCGTAGTTCAGTTAAATGTACTTTTCCAGAGTGTTGGCCAGAGTAGTTTTCGGAACTGCCCCAACGACCATATCCACACGTTGACCGCCCTTAAATATCATCAGCGTCGGAATGCTGCGGATACCGTATTGGCTGGCCACGTTAGGATTCTCGTCGGTATTAACTTTTACTACCTTGACCTGCCCTTCATATTGCTGGGCAATTTCGTCTACGACGGGCGCCACCATCCGACAGGGCCCGCACCAGGGAGCCCAAAAATCCACTAGAACTGGAACTTCGCTATCGAGCACTTCCTGCTTAAAGGTAGAGTCGGTTACTTGCGCGGCTGCTGACATCCCTAGCCATCCTTGTAAATACTATTTCTCGGATAACAAGTTTAGCAAAAAGTGTAACCACTTGCGTCAATCGATTTTAGATTTTAGATTTTAGATTAAAGAATTGAAGCATTGACCCCACGGACAAATTCGGGGGGCAAGTTTCATCGGATACAGATTTTTGATTTCTGGGTCCTGAGTTTGCGCGTTGGAATGAATCCGGGGGCTTGTATCCTGGATGCTTGATTGTCAACGATTTTAAGAGAAGGCTTCTGAAGGAAGAAGGAAGACGGTAGAAGGAAGAAGGCACAAGGTTTCTGAAGGCACTTATGTTCCCAAGGCCGAATGCACTTATCAAGGCCGAATGCACTTATGTAGAAGAAAAATTCTCCCACTCCCAGACTCTCCCACTCTCCCACTCTCCCACTCTTCCCCTCTCCGGAGCTACAAGCCTCAGTTCTGTATCTAGTAAGCAAGAGCCAAGATTTCCGGCAAAAAAGGAACCGCCCGAACAGTAGTCCGGGCGGAGTGTGGTGTGAGGAGTGAACGGAAACATTCGTCTCCGCTTCTTCTATTGTGACATCTCCTTCTCGATAATTCCACAATATTCTGTAAATTTCGAGACTCTTGAACAAATTTTGTCAAGGTATGCTGGTATTTGATCGGTAAATCTACTTACCCATGCCTAACTGCTGAGCTTTTTGATAGACTTTACCCTCAGTCAGCAGAGAAGGAGCAATTACCACTTCCACTTGCTGCATCTCCTTAATGTCCTTAGCGCCCAAGGTGCCCATGCTAGTTTTCAGAGCTCCGAGCAAGTTGTGCGTACCGTCATCTAGCACCGCAGGTCCCCGCAAAATTTGCTCCACAGTACCCGTAGTCCCCACGCGAATGCGAGTGCCTCGCGGCAAAACCGGGCTGGGAGTCGCCATCCCCCAGTGAAAGCCGCGGCCGGGAGCTTCGGCTGCCCTGGCAAAGGGCGAACCAATCATCACTGCATCGGCACCGCAGGCAATGCACTTGCAGATATCGCCGCCGGTAATTAAACCGCCGTCAGCAATCACCGACACATATTTGCCAGTTTCGCGATAGTAGTCGTCCCGCGCGGCGGCGCAGTCTGCTACCGCTGTGGCTTGGGGAACGCCGACACCCAATACGCCCCTAGATGTGCAAGCAGCCCCCGGCCCAATGCCCACGAGAATGCCTGCAGCGCCAGTTTTCATTAAATTCAGGGCGACTTCGTAGGTCACGCAGTTGCCCAAAATTACTGGGATCGGCATCTCTTGACAGAATTGAGTTAAGTCTAGAGGCGTGATCGCTTCAGGGGAAAGGAAAGCTGTCGAGACTACTGTTGCTTGCACAAAAAATATATCGGCTCCAGATTCAGCAACCGCCCGGCCGTATTTGCTCGCGCCGGCTGGTGTACCGCTGACGGCGGCAATCCCTCCTCCTGCTTTAATTTCTTTAATTCTCAGGTCGATTAATTCTGGCTTGATGGGTTCGGCATAGAGTTGCTGCATCAGGGAAACAAATTCGTGGTTCCCGACACTCGCGATTCGCTCTAATATTGGCTGCGGGTCGGCATAGCGGGTTTGAATTCCTTCTAGGTTGAGCACGCCCATTGCTCCTAATTCCGACAGCAAAATGGCCATGCGGACATCGACTACTCCATCCATGGCGCTGGCGATAATCGGGATTTCTCGATCGATCCCGCCAATCTGCCACTTGGTATCTGCCAAACTCGGATCGAGGGTGCGCTGTCCCGGTACAAGCGCGATTTCATCTATGCCGTAAGCTCTGCGAGCGCTTTTGCCCCGCCCAATTTCAATATTCACGCTGTTTCACTTCCACAATGTATTTAAATTAGACTAACAAAAAGTTAGCCCGCCCGAGTTTAGCTATCGCACGGCTGTCTTTAAAAAAAGCTCGGCACTGATTCTGATTGTATTCTGATTATATGAAACCGAAGGGGATACTTTTCCTCAGCAACGGCCACGGGGAAGACGCGATTAACTGTCAAATTCTCAAAGCTTTGAGAGCATCTGGCGTGGATGTTGATGTTTCGGCGATGCCGGTTGTTGGTGACGGGGCTGCTTACCGCCGATCGACCGTGCCAATTATTGGGCCCACCAGTCAAATGCCGTCTGGGGGAGTTTTTTACATGAATCCCTTGTTTTTCCTCAAAGATATTGGGGCAGGGCTAATTGCTTTGACTTGGCAGCAATTGCAGGTTGTTTGGAGGCATTCGCCCCACTGCGATTTGGTGGTGGCAACTGGGGATATTGTCGCGGCGGCGATCGCCCATGCCAGCAACCGCCCCTATATAATTTTTCTATCGGCTCATTCTCGTTATTACGAAGGGCGAGTCAATTTGGGTTTAATCTTGTGGCAGTTGCTTTGCTCCGAGAAATGTCTGGTGGTTTTTACTAGAGATGCTTTGACTGCTGCTGACTTAAACCGGCAGGGTTTAAAGAAAGCTCTGTTTGTCGGCAATCCTGTCATGGACAACCTCAATTCTACGGGCAAAGATTTGCAGTTAATACCCGGAGTTCGGACGATCGCCCTTCTCCCCGGTTCTCGCCTCCCCGAAGCCACTAACAACCTCGTTTTGCTGCTGGAACTGGTTAAAAAAATTGCTACTAACTCTACTGTACCGATGCAGTTTTGGGCAGCTTTAGTTCCGACTTTGATGCCTCAATTAGATGATATTGCGACGCGATCTGGATGGCAACAGCGATTTGTGAGAGTAGGAATGGTTTGCCAACTCCTCTCCCCTCGCGACAATCATTTTCACGATTTCTGGATGTTTCTCAATATTGCGGCCGATTTCAAAAAAAGTTGCTTTAACTTGATAGCGGTCTAAGATATCTAAAAGCTGATTTGTATAGGGAGGATAGGGCCCGTCATCGTAGGTGAGGGCAACAACTTTCACTTCGGTATCGGCACGGTTGATGCCGAAATAATTGTGAAATTTAGTAACTTTAATTAACAGCGATACTGCGAAAAATAACGCTATGGTAAAAAGCAGAAACTTTTGTAAATTTTTACCGATTCGCCTAGCTGCACGCACTCGATCGAGAATGAAAGTGGATTGTTGTCAGATTACCACAATTGGGGAGCTGAATCTTCAAGCTATTTTATCATTAATTATTGTCGGTTTCTCAAGTTGCGAGTTTTGGCGATCGGACAGTAGCTAGAGGCTTCAAGTGGTAGTACACTTGTACGCTAAATATAGTGTAAGTAAGTCCAGAGCAAAAAAGCAATAATAAAAGATTGGGAGTTGTAGGGGGGTCAGGCAAGGATTTATATTCGGAGCGAGTTTACTGCTGCTCTCACCCGCTCCTACCCATGTTATATTTGTTTGTATACTCATTTTTTTTAGGCAGCAATAATTCCCAACATGATTTCACTGCCAGATATCACAATTGTCAGCCAGATTTACGAAAGTGCTAATTCCCTCGTATACCGAGGCATCCTCAAATCAAATCAGCAACCTTTAATTTTGAAACTCCTCAAAGAGGATTATCCCACACCATCAGAACTCTACCGCTATCAACAGGAATACGAAATCACTCGCCTTCTCAACGTAGATGAAACGATTAAAGCCTACGAACTGCGAAAATACGAAAACACACAAGTCATGTTGTTGGAAGATTTTGGAGGAGAGTCCTTAAAAATCTTGCAGTCAGGTCATCCCTTGGCTTTACCAGATTTTCTCCACCTAGCCATCCAAATCACAGATGCGTTAGGCAAAGTTCATCAAAAAAACGTCATTCACAAAGATATCAATCCATCTAACATTGTCTTGAATCCTCAAACCGGACAATTAAAAATTATTGACTTTGGCTTATCTACCATCCTATCCCAAGAGAATCCCAGCCTCAAAAGTCCTAATCTTCTAGAAGGGACATTGGCTTATATATCTCCCGAACAAACAGGCAGGATGAATCGCTCACTAGACTACCGCACCGACTTTTATTCTCTTGGCGTTACTTTCTATGAACTGCTAACCAACCAGTTGCCTTTTGCATCCGTCGATGCACTTGAGTTAGTCCATTGCCATCTTGCCAAACAACCCACTCCACCTCATGAAATTAATCCAGAAATTCCCTTTACTGTCTCAGAAATTGTCATGAAATTAATGGCAAAAACTGCGGAAGATAGATATCAGAGTGCTTGGGGAATCAACGCAGATATAAAAACTTGTCTCGATCAATTTAGAAAGGGTAAAATTCAAGCTTTTTTATTGGGATACCAAGATATCTCTCCTCAATTGCAACTCCCTCAAAAACTGTACGGGAGAGAATCACAAATTGAGTCCTTATTGAGTGCATTTGTTCGCGTAGCGTCGGGAGAAGAGAAACAACTAGGGGCGAGCACCCCAACGACAACTCAGTCACAAAATCTGCCCGTACAAGGACAAACAGAACTCATGCTAATTTCTGGATACTCTGGTATTGGGAAATCAGCTTTAGTTCAGGAACTGTATAAGCTCATCACTCAAAAAAGCGGCTACTTTATTGCAGGTAAATTTGACCAGTTGCAACGCGATATTCCCTATCAAGCTTTAGTCGCTGCCTTCCAAGAATTGGTGCGACAATTGCTCACCGAAACTGAACCCCAATTACAACTGTGGCGAGAGAAGATTCGACGTGCATTAGGAATCAACGGACAAATTATTATTAATGTTATCCCCGAAGTGGAACTGATTATTGGCAAACAGAATCCAGTCCCCGAATTACCTGCAACAGAAGCAAGAAATCGGTTTAATTTAGCTTTTCAAAACTTTATTCAAGTTTTTTGCCAAAAAGAACATCCCCTCGTCTTATTTCTAGACGACCTTCAGTGGACAGACAGCGCTACGCTGCAATTGATTCAGTTGATAATGACCGATTTTACTACTCAATATCTGTTTGTAATCGGAGCTTATCGAGATAACGAAGTCAGTGCAACTCATCCTACTATGCTGACTTTATCTGAGATGGAAAAACAGAGAGTAGTAATTAATCATCTCTCCCTTTCACCCTTAAATTTAAACCAGGTTAATGAATTCATTGCGGATACGCTGAAAACCGAGTGCGTCCCTACGCAAAGATTAGCCGAGTTGGTTTTGCAAAAAACACAAGGAAATCCATTTTTTATTAAAGAGTTTCTCAAGTCACTTGATACAGAGCAATTGTTGAAATTTGATACTAATGCTGGCGCTTGGTATTGGAATTTAGAGGAAATTATAACTAGAAATATTACTTATAACGTTGTTGAGTTCATGGCAAATAAAATTAAAACATTATCATACTCAGCACAAAAGATTTTACGATTAGCCGCTTGCATTGGCAACCAATTTGATTTACCCACCCTTTCAATTATTAATGAAACTTCTCAAAAAGAAACGGCGGATGAATTATGGAATGCTATTCAATCAGGATTTATATTACCCCTTGGAGATGATTACAAATTCCTGAAAACCAATCGAGATACAAAGGAGTTAAAAATTACTTATAAATTTGCTCACGATCGCATCCAGCAAGCCGCCTATTCCCTAATTCCCCCACACGATAAGCAAGCGGTTCACTGGAAAGTGGGGCAACTGTTGTTAGAAAATACGCCACCACAGGTACTCCAACAAAAGATTTTTGATATTGTCAATCAACTAAACTTCGGTATTGAAACAATTGACATCCAGTTAGAAAGAGATAAACTTGCTCAATTAAATCTGATTGCTGGCAAAAAAGCGAAGGCATCAGCAGCTTGGAAACCAGCCTGGAATTACTTAAGAATTGGTATAAATTGCCTGAGTGCAGATAGTTGGCTTCGTCAGTATGACCTAACTCTGGCACTTTATGTGGAAATAGTAGAAGCTGCTATCTTAAGTGGCCACGTTGAGGAAATGGAAAAATTGGCTGACATTGTGCTTCAACAAGCTACTTCATTGCTGGACAAAGTGAAAGTCTATGAAGTCAAAATTCAAGCCTATACAGCACAAAACCAACCGTTAGAAGCGATAGAGACGGCACTTTCAGTATTAAAGCTGTTGGGGATTCGTTTTCCCAAGAAGCCAACAAAATTAAATATTTTCCTTGAACTGATGAAGACTAAGTTAAGTTTAGCAGGGAAGCGAATCGAGGACTTAATCGACTTACCAGTGATGACTGACCCTTATAAGTTGGCAGCAATGCGTATCCTATCAAGTGTAGTTTCTGCTGCCCATTTTGCCACGCCTGAATTGCTAGCGCTAATGGCGTTTAAACAGGTCAATTTATCCATCAAATACGGGAATACTTCTGTGTCTTCTTGTGCCTATGCTACTTACGGACTAATTCTGTCGGGGGAAACTGTAGGAGACATTGAGACTGGTTATAAATTTGGGCAACTTGCTCTCTTGTTACTCGATAAGTTTAATACTAAAGAACTCGCAGCCAGAACCATATTTATTGTTAATTACTTTGTCAAACATTGGAAAGAGCATCTTAGGGAAACTTTAAACCCTTTGCAGAATGCTTACTCGATCGCCCTAGAGACTGGAGACTTAGAATATGCAGCTTATTCAGTTTGTGTATACTGCTATCACTCCTATGTATTGGGGAAGGAATTGGCAACTGTCGAGGCAGAGATGGCAATGTACAGTAATACACTCAGCAAACTTAAGCAAGAAACATCATATTACTATAACCAACTCAATCGACAGGTTTTATTGAACTTGATGGGACAGGCTGAAGATAAATGCCGTTTAATCGGTGAAAGCTATGATGAAACAAAAATGTTACCCTTGCATCGAGAGGCGAATGCTCAAAATCTTTGTCGCTCGGTCTATTTTTATAAGCTATTTCTCTGCTATATTTTTCAAGACTATCAGCAAGCTATAGAAAATGCTAAATTAGCCGAAAAATATAGCGATAGCGCTGTAGGTACTCTTCCTCTCTACCATTTCTACAATTCTTTACTTTATCTCGCTATCTATTCTGACGCACCAAAATCCGAGCAAAAACTCATCCTCCCGAAGGTGAAAGCCAACCAGAAAAAAATTCAAAAATGGGCGCAGTTTGCTCCGATGACTCATCTCCATAAATTCTATCTAGTGGAGGCAGAGCGATATCGAGTTTTGGGTGAAAATGCTAGGGCGATCGACTACTACGATCGCGCCATTGCCTTAGCCAAAGAACATGACTACATCAACGAAGAGGCTTTGGCTAATGAATTGGCTGCCAAATTCTACCTCGCTTGGGGAAAAGAGCAAGTTGCTCAAGCCTATATGACAAATGCTTACTACTGCTATTTACGTTGGGGCGCCACCGCTAAAATGACAGATTTGAAACGGCAGTATCCAGAACTTTTAAAGCGTTTTACGACAGCCAATATGTCCATAAATTCCCGCAACACTCTGTCTGATACATCTAACAGCTCTTCAGGTGAACTCCTGGATTTGGCAGCCTTGATGAAAGCATCTGCGGCAATTGCTAGTGAAATTGAGTTGGATAAACTCCTCACGACTTTGATGAAAATTCTGCTGGAAAGCTGCGGGGCAGAAACTGGCTATCTAATTTTAGAGTCTCAAGGACAACTGCGAGTCGAAGCGTCAGGTGAGGCTAACTCAAATCAAGTGATGGTGTTGCAATCGACTCCTATAGAAACCTGTCTTCCTTTGTCGATTATTCACTATGTTGAGAGGACTAAACAAGGACTGATTGAAACCAATGTTGCCCGTGAAGGCCGATTTACCCAAGATGCTTATATCAAAACACAGCAGCCCAAGTCTATCCTTTGCGCCCCTCTGCTCAATCAAGGGCAATTAATTGGAATTATTTACTTGGAAAATAATTTAGCAGATGGGGTTTTTACACTCGATCGCCTGCAAGTGATTCAATTACTTTCAAGTCAGGCGGCGATCGCCCTTACCAACGCCAGACTCTACACTCAGGTACAATCGACGCAAAATCGCCTGAATAAAATCCTTAATGCCATTCCTTTTGGCATATCCGTTCACGACGCCAAAGGACAACTGGTTTACGCCAATCCAGTTTCACAGCAGTTACTGAATATTCAAGATTTACCCAAAGCCGAAATTGAGCAACTCTCACAAACCTATCACGTTTATCGGGCAGGCACTGGGGAGATGTATCCAGTGGAACAGCTACCCTTGGTGCGATCGCTTCGCGGTGAAAAAGCTCAGGCGGATGACTTGGAACTGCACTACAGTGAGCGAATCGTTCCCTTAGAAGTAACTAGCACGCCAATTTTTGATGACACGGGTAATGTAGAATATGCGATCGCAGCTTTTCAAGATATTAGCTCACGCCAGCAAGCACAGATTACGGTCATTGAAAATGTCCGTTTAGAACAGGAAATTCGCGAGCGCAAAAAAACAGAAGAGGCTCTGCAGCAGAGTGAGGCACGCTACCTTGGTATTCTGGAAGACCAGACAGAACTGATTGCCCGGTATCTGCCAGATGGTACCGTTACCTTTGTTAATGAAGGCTTCTGTCGATTTTTTGGACTGACAAGGGAACAACTCATCGGGCATCACTACGAACCTGTCGTGTTTGAAGAAGACCGCGAATATGTAACCCGAGTCGTCAATTCCATTAGCCCAGAAAATCCCGTTTTCACAATTGAAAATCGGGTGATTGTTAGCTCCCAAGTGCGTTGGACGCAGTGGGTTAACCGAGGGATATTTGATGATTCCGGTTGCATTGTTGAATTCCAGGCGGTAGGACGAGATATCAGCGCGCGCAAAAAAGTTGAAGCAGAACTCGAACAAGCGAAAGAAGCAGCAGTTGCCGCCAACCTCGCCAAAAGCACTTTCCTTGCCAACATGAGCCACGAATTGCGAACTCCCCTGAACGCCATTCTCGGTTTTTCTCAACTGATGAATCAGGATACCAATCTGTTAACGGAACAAAAAGAGAACCTCAACATCATTCAGCGCAGTGGAGAGCATTTATTATCTCTAATTAATCAGGTGCTTGACCTTTCTAAAATTGAAGCAGGAGGCATGAAGCTATCTGAAAACAATTTAAACCTTCATCATTTTTTAGCTGAAATCGAGGATATGTTTGCGTTGAAAGCCACCGCTCTAAGCTTATACTTACGATTTGAATGTGCTGCAGATGTTCCTAAATATATCTGCGCTGATGAAGTTAAGTTGCGGCAAGTGCTGATTAATTTTGTCAGTAATGCCGTTAAGTTTACCTCTTCGGGAGGGGTGTCTTTAGAAGTAAAAAATAAACAGGTAAAAGCCCAAAGTGAAGCCGGAACCAAAACAACCAACAACCAACAACAAACAACCATTACCTTTGAATTAAAAGATACGGGAGTTGGCATTGCGGCAGAGGAACTGGAGAGTCTATTCAAACCCTTCGTGCAAACAGCATCCGGTCAAAAAGTGCAGCAAGGAACCGGATTAGGACTGACGATTAGCCGTCAATTTGTCCGCTTGATGGGAGGTGAAATAACTGTCATTAGTCATGGTAAAGCTTTCACTCCTGGAATGCCTCTCAAGGAATTTTTAGAAGACACAACGGGCACAACATTTAAATTTGACATTCCTGTGGGCATCGCTGATGCCAGCGCCATTCAAAATCAACCCCACAGTCGTCGCGTCGTTGCCTTAGCGCCTAACCAACCCCAATATCGCATCCTAGTGGTGGACGATCGAGATTACAATCGGCAACTGTTAGTTAAACTCCTCAAACCTGTTGGTTTTGAAGTGGAAGAAGCGACTAACGGTATTGAAGCGCTTGAAATTTGGGATTCCTACTCACCCCATCTGATCTGGATGGACATGAGAATGCCCGTTATGGATGGTTATGAAGCCACGAAACGCATTAAAGGCACCCTTAAAGGTCAAGCTACTGCTGTTATTGCTATTACTGCTAGCGTGTGGGAAGAAGAAAAGGCAGTTATTTTATCGGCTGGTTGTGATGATTTTGTACGAAAACCGTTCCACACAGAAGCCATCTTTGACATTATGGCTAAACATTTGGGAGTCGGTTATATTTATCAGGAAGAAGAGCTACCCTCTCCCCCTTCTAATGTGACTGGAGAACCGTTAAATTTCACTAATTTATTAGCAGCGATGTCAAAAGAATGGATAGTAAAACTATATGAAGCAGCTATTGACGCGGATTCGGAATTAGTTTTTAAACTCCTAGAGGAGATTCCTGAATCTCAAGCTTTCGAGCTTCAAACTCTCAGAAATTGGGTGAATAAGTTTCAGTTTGAGAAGATTCTAGATTTAACTGAACCCTTGGTTGGTGAATCTTGAGACAGCAGATTGCAGGTTTATGAAGTAAACTCTCGATCTATCCCCCCTAGCCCCCCTTAAGAAGCAGGGGACAAGAGTATTCAAAGTCAACCCCTACTCCCCTTCTTAAGGGGGATTTAGGGGGATCGAGACTCAGCTAAAAGCGAGATTTCTTGGATCGGATTGCGTAAGTCCCGTTTATGCTATTTGATGCTACTACGCGGTTGGTTCAGTTCCATCATTGACTTTAATGCCGACTGTTTTAAGTCTGTAAGATCGCGGATGGTAATTGAGCAACCGTCTCCCAATTTAACAGCAGTGAAATAATAGCATTTGCCAAGGTAATCATTTTCTAGATGAACCTCTCCTTCAAGCGATTCTCCAGTCTCAACAACTTCTACTAATAAATCAAACAATCCTGGACTCAATTGATTAAGCAGTTTTTTCAGCACGGGTTCGGCCGCGAGTTCTGTTCGTTTTTTCCCTAAGAGTCTGGCAAAGACAGGGTTAACTACCAAGCAGCGAAAATCTTGAATTTCTCCAGCGATATCTCCCCTCGCCGCCTCCACTGCGGCTATTCCATCCAGAGATGAGTTTAGCAAATTTGCCAGCAGGCTGCGAGATTGGTAGGCAATTTCTGCGGTTTGCTGGTGTCGCTCGATTGCTTCTTTAAGCTGGCGTTTTTGGTGCTGGATAGTGACCTGAGTTTCGAGGCGAACTAGCACTTCTTCCGGCTGAAAAGGTTTAGAGATGTAGTCAGATCCCCCTAGCTTAAAAGCTTTAACTTTATCAAAAACTTGGTCAAGTGCGCTTAAGAAAATAATCGGAATTTCTGAGGTGTTTTCATCAGATTTAAGGGCTTCGCAGACTTGATAACCGTCCATGTCTGGCATTTTTATATCCAGCAATATAGCATCGGGGGGATAATGGCGAACAGTCTTCAAGGCCATAGAACCATTGGTGACGCAGCGAACTTTGTACCCCTCCTTAGTGAGAATTCTTGTTAGAAAACGGAGATTCTCTTGGATGTCATCAACAATTAAAATGTTGCCTTTGTAATTTTCTAATTCATTGATGTCACTTTCTCCTACCGAAGCCATCGTCATAGGTTCGCCTTCGACTTCGGCTTCGGCGAGATCACTTGTGGTGCTTTGCTTCTCTAGCAGAGAGCGGAAGTTATTTTTAGTAACTTTTTCTCCCATTACGTCTGAAAGGCGCTGCCACAGGATGGAAGATGAATCTTTGATATGTCCTACGCTGAGGTACAAGCTGTCAGCAACAGCACTATAAGTTGCGTTTTTCCAAGCAGCTTTTAAGATTTCCTGCTCAAGAAAATTTAATGGTTTACTGGTTTTGGACTCTAAGGCTGATTCAATAAATTCTAAGGCTTCTTCAAAAGTCATATACAAATCAATCTCATCGGGTAAGGTTTTTCCAGTTTTGCACCCTAGTTTGAGTTATACACCGTAGTAAGTCGGTGGAGAAATTCCTAATAGCTATTATGACAGACTTATTGACACTTACGCTCCGGGACGATCGCCCCCGATCCTGATTCCACCTTGTCGCAACCGGAAAAAGGCGATCGCGGCCGCCTAATTCTTTGTGAGGGCGATCGGCTTAAACCCTTTAATTGCAAAGCTTTTCAGTTGCTTGTCACCCCCTGAACGCCTACAACCTCGACTCTTTGACATATATAAAGCTCTTAAAAAATCTGAAAAACTGGTACATCTTTCATGAATCTGAGCTCGCTACCTAGGCGGCAACCCTATAAATCAGTATCAAGCCTTGTATTTATCCAAAAGACAAGGCTTGATTAGTTTTTATATTTTCAAATAAAAAGATAGGCCGATTAGCGCCGACTATTCGATTAATTTTCAGTATTATTACTGATGTATTTTAGAGCTGTATATGGTATGTCTCACTCAGAAATAGGCCAATTAGGCAAAGATCCGACTTTTCCGACTTTATGATCCGACTTTTCCGACTGACAGTGGCAGGGTAGGGGAGCAATGATAGAGATATGGAAAGGATACAGCCTCAAAAAAAGGCATTGCATAATTTCGGGATGAATCTTGTAGGGTGGACTGAAGAGCCCGCCCGAACAATAAGGGTTTTCAGCTTTGATCAAATTCAAAACCATCCCGCAAATATGCAACGCCATAAACCGTGCATCTTAGCTTTCAATCCATTGACTAGGTGAAATCATCATGCAAGCCACTACTCATACTCACCCCATTGCCAACCGAGCCGAAGAACAACAACTTTTACACCGTCTTGCCGCAGGCGAAACCCGTGCCTTTTGGCACCTCTTCCAACCGTGCCAAGACTACCTGTTGCGGTGCTGCCTCAAGTGGACAAACGGCAACTTAACCGAAGCGGAAGATTTGCTGAGTCAGGCGATGCTCAAATCGTTTGAAAAAGCACAAAAGTACGCGGAAACAATCGAAAACTTCAAGTCTTGGGTCACGACACTGACTCGGAATTTCTGGATCGATTTAAAACGTCGCCCTTGTGCCAACCAAGTGGAGGATATAGAAGTGTATGCGGAGCGAGAGAATTTAGGATGGGTTGGGGTTGACGACACGCCTGGAAGCGCCTTGGAGCGTGACGATAAAAACCGGGTCATTCGCGCCGCTATTGATGAGTTACCGTCCAAAATGCGCGAGACGTTTATCCTGCATTTTTATGAAGAACTGTCTCATCAAGAGATAGTCGAAAGGCAAGGAATTTCCTACCCGAATGTCTGCAAGCGCATCTCCCAGGCGCGGGGAATTCTAGTAAAGGAATTGCGGGGTTATTTTATTGAGGAAAAGACAAATACGGAAGTGTCAGTCACACCAGTGGTAATAGAGTCGGTAATTGAGGAAACTCCTCTGGAGAATGCGGGAGTTGAGCCGATCGTGGATGAGACGGTGACGCTATCCGTTGCGGTGGGGGAAGCTGAGGGTGTTGTGATTGAGGAATCGCTGGAGGAGGTGGTATCCGAGCAGGAGTTTGAGTCGGATTTTGTGGCGGTGAGTCCTGGGGGGAGGCTAGAAGTAAGGAGTGATGGTTGTCAGTGGGTTGAGGTGGCACTAGGTAAAAGGCTGCTAGCATTGATTTTGGCGTTGACACAATTTGATGAAGAAACTGGAAGTTGGGGGAGACTACTGGTGGGGAAAGTTGGGGGAGAATTTGTGCGATCGTCCCGCTCCCCTCCGCAGCCCAACCCCAGAGTTACAAGAAATCATGAAATTATATGGTGTCCCGGCTCTCGGAAAATTCAGAAGTTCCCTCAATATTTCGTCCTTATGTTTAGAAAAGGGTAGAAGGTAAAATAAAATAATTATCTTCAAACCATGCCATAGCTAATGTCCAAAAACTAACAAAGGAAAAACTAGCCATGAATATGACTGTGCAATATGAGCCAGATGCTCTAATATTTTTGAAAAACAACAATATTAATGTGCAACTTTTCACAAATCACTTGCAACAATTTATCAACCCGAATGGACAAAATATTAATCCTAATGGGGGTAATATGCAGTTTAATTTCAACAATCAAAATTACCAGGTAACTTATGGTGTAGTTAATAATAATGTATTTATGGTGAACCAAATAGTTTAAGAAAATAAGGCGATCACTTTTTGGTTGAATTTGAGACTAACGGGTGCGATCGCAATTGGTAGAGTTTGGGATGAGAAGGTGATCGCTTCTCTTAATTGTGGGAGGCGATTGCAGTCTAACTTATTGAGAAACTTGAGTGATTTAAGCAGTCGCACTGTACATCAATAGGATGGGATTTTTCCTAACAAAACTAAACCGTTAATTTCACAATCTATTCTAAGCTAAGGAGAAAAAAATGGGATCGATGACACAGGCAATAAAGAGCGTTACAGGTCAGGATCAAGCCCAAAAGGATATAAAAGATCGGCTAGAGTTACTTTTAATGGTTTCCAAAGCGAAACTTCAAGCATTTCGCTCTGAGTTAAACGAACAGTTTTTGAATCCAGCACAAGTAAACAGGATACAAATACCTGGAATCCGCGCTATTCGCTTTATCGAACAGTATCATGTTGCTGCAACGTCAAAATTCAGTCAACAATGTGGCGACCATCTCGAACAAGCTATAGATAGTTTTTTTTCAATAGGGGGAGAAAACAAAGATACTAAAAAAGCTGTTCAGAATGGGGTTAAGGCACTAATCTCAACAGCTATTGATGGGTTTATTGGAAGTACAGAAGCAGGGGAATCTGAACAAAAAATATATGTTGTAGTGCCTGAAAACAATGCATTTGTGCGAGCGGATATCTGTCTCTGGAAATACCATATGACATCAGTACAGTTAACTGAGGATAATGATACTGCTGTTGCATACGTGCTTTGTAAGTCAGTCATTGACCACAATGAATTGAAACTCGATGAATTGATTTATCTAGTATCGGAAGCCCTCAACTCTGGAAGTAAGTCATGGATAGAAAAGGAAGAAGGTGCTGACAAAAAAAAGTATCTTTCCTATGACGGTATAAATCCTGCAAAAAGGGATCCAAATGGGAATGATACAGGCGCAAATTGGATAGAGTGGACTGTTGATTTAAATAACCCATCAGGCGGTTCGCCACCATCAATTCGAGTCGTTGAAGCTTATATCGAAGAGCTAATTCGGGTATGGAATAAGTTACGGGTAGAGAAGCGAGAAGCTATGCTTGAAGCATAGCTCTGATGGCAATTGCAACCGAGCGATCGTGCAGGGGTTTGAACCTCTCGGTGCTTGAAGCAACGGGTGTAAGCGGTGAAAAACGCCATTACCCCTGCCCATTTCCCTGCTTATCCATCCAGCGATCGCCTCTTTAATCCTTCTACTCTTAGCCCACCGCCTAGTCACTTCCGTGATCTTAGTTTACATAAGCTCAACCTATTTACTGCGTTATACGGAATCCGCTATTTAAAGGTCTATAAAGACTTCTTGTAGGGGCGCAAGCATTGCGCCCCTACAAATACACCTTGACGCGGCTCGTTTTTATAGACTTGTCAGTACCGTATTCCGTATCACAGTAGCTTTGATAAGAGGTTCAGGTGATAAAAATGAGTGTCCAGTCAATAGACAAATTCTAAACTTGTATGGCCCCAAATCTAGCAATCAGTCACGGCAAACCGCTACAAGACTCGGAAGATACTCCCAAAAGTCTAGGAGAGGTACTGCAACGAGCCGCTCAACAGTCAACTAAAGGTATTGTCTACATTCAGCCTGATGGCACCGAGAAATTTCAATCTTATCGGGAATTATGGCAAGATGCCCAAAAAATTTTAGCTGGATTAAGAAAGCTAGAACTCAAACCTCAAGATAAAGTAATTTTTCAACTAAAAGGCAATCAAGATTTCATTTCTGCTTTTTGGGGCTGCGTGTTGGGGGGCTTTGTGCCAGTACCCTTATCCATCGCTCCATCCTATGAGGAAGTTAACAGTACCACAAGCAAACTTCAGAATGCTTGGCAGATGTTGGGGAATCCCCTCGTGCTGACAGGTGCTTCTTTAACTTCTAAGATTCGTGGTTTATCAAAAGTTCTTAATTTAGAAAACTTTCAGGTCGAAACTATTGATGAGTTATACAATTCTGAACCGGACTTGAACTGGCATAACAGCCAGCCAGAAGATTTAGCAATTTTACTTTTGACTTCTGGAAGTACGGGTACGCCCAAAGCCGTTATGCAGAGCCATACAAGTCTCATCGCACGTTGCATGGGTACTGCTGCTATGAACAGTTTTACCAGTGAGGATACCTCAGTAAATTGGTTTCCCCTAGATCATGTTGGGGGACTAATTATGTTTCACCTCCGGGATGTGTATGTAGCCTGTCAGCAAATCCATGCTCCCACGGAATTAGTTTTACAAGAACCTACAAAATGGTTGGACTGGATTTCTCACTATCGAGCTACGATTACCTGGGCACCTAATTTTGCCTACGGGCTGCTTAATGAAAAACTAGAAAACCTCCCCACCCAAGCAACCCCCAAATGGGATTTATCTTCGATGCGGTTTATTCTCAATGGAGGGGAAGCTATCGTCGCCAAAACAGCCAGAAAATTTTTGCAGTTGCTCATATCCTATCAACTACCTGATACAGCAATGCACCCTGCCTGGGGAATGTCTGAGACATCTTCAGGAGTAACCTATTCTGAAACCTTTTTGTTAAATTCAACCACAGATGAACAAAAATTTGTGGAAGTAGGATCTCCTATTCCCGGATTTGCCATGCGAATTGTGGATATCAACAACCAGGTACTTGAGGAAGGAACGATTGGAATCTTGCAGGTGAAAGGTGCTTCGGTTACTTCTGGTTACTATGAGAACACAAAAGCAAACCAAGAAGCTTTTACTGAAGATGGCTGGTTTTACACAGGAGATTTAGGATTTATTCGGAAAGAACGATTAACGATTACCGGGCGACAGAAAGATGTAATTATCATCAATGGAGTTAACCACTACTGTCACGAAATAGAAGCAACTGTCGAAGAACTTCAAGGAGTAGAAGTCTCTTACACAGCAGCTTGTGCTGTAAGAGGTGCTGGAAGCAATACTGAAAAATTAGCCATATTTTTCAATCCCAAACTTTCTCATAGCGATGACTTAGTAAATCTCCTTAAAGAGATTCGCGCCAAAGTAGTAAACAAAGTGGGAATCAATCCAGATTATCTTATACCAGTAGAGAAAGAAATGATTCCCAAAACTGCCATAGGAAAAATCCAGCGTTCTCAACTAAGTCAACGCTTCAATGGAGGTGAATTTGAACCTATTCTCAAACAAGTTGATATAAGGCGGCAATTGAACCGTCAAAAAGAAGGCGAACTGGTAGCACCTCGTAACGAGGTAGAACAACAAATCGCTCAAATTTGGCAAAAAGTTTTAAACGTACCGCTTATTAGCATCAACGATAATTTTTTTGAATTAGGAGGAAATTCTCTTCTAGCTATCCAGCTTATTTCCCGACTGCGAGATGCTTTGTTTATTGAATTGTCTTTACACCGTTTACTTGCTTCTCCTACTGTAGCTGAGTTAAGTTTTAACATTGAGTTACTGCGTTGGGCAGCAGAATCTGAAAGCGCCTTTATTAATAATACAGAAGAAGAATACGAAGGGGGGTACTTGTAAAATGACGGCAGTTGAATTTTTGGCATCACTCAAGGATTTAGGTATCAAAATTTGCCGAGAAGGCAACCAACTTTGCTATCGCGCTCCCAAAGGAGTAATGACATCAAATCTCAAGGAGGAGTTGTTAGAGCAAAAAACAAAAATCATTGAGTTCCTAAAAGAGGCTCAAAATACTGTAATATTAACCCCTAAAACAATAAGAACTGTTAATAGGAATAACGATTTACCTTTGTCTTTCCCTCAGCAAAGGCTTTGGTTTCTCCATCAGTTAGATAGTCGAAACCCATTTTATAACGAGAGTTGCCAATTTCGGATTGTTGGAGTGCTGAATATAGCTGCATTAGAGCAGAGTATCAAGGAAATTATTCGCCGCCACGAAGCTTTACGAACTATCTTTACTACGGTTGATGAATTGCCCGTACAGCAAATCATTCTATCTTTAAATATCAACCTACCAGTCAGAGATTTACAAGGTTTAAAGGAAGCGGAAGTTCAACAGATAATTACCCAAAAAGTTCGCCAACCTTTTGATTTAAGCAAGCCCCCTTTGTTGCGATTCAGTCTGCTGCGTCTGGGATCAGAATATCATCTATTAATATTAACCTTGCACCACATTATTATAGATGGCTGGTCAATGGGAATATTGATTGAAGAGTTATCTGCTCTGTATCAAGCCTTTTCTAGTGGTTCTGCAAATCCATTACCAGAGTTGGCTATTCAGTATGGCGATTTTACTGTCTGGCAGCGCCAATGGTTAACTGAGGAATTGCAACAACGGCAGATTGACTATTGGAAGGAGCAGTTAGCAAATGCACCGCGATTATTAGAATTGCCAACAGATTATCCCCGTCCTTCAATTCAAACTTTTTCTGGAGCTATTAAAAAATTTAAAATCAATTTTGATTTAACTGCTAAACTTCAAGAAATTAGTCAGCAATCAAAAGCGACTTTTTTTGTCACGTTACTGGCAGCTTTTGCGGTATTACTACACCGCTATAGCGGTCAGGATGATATTTGTATTGGCTCGTCTTTTGCCAATCGGAATCGCACGGAAATTGAATCACTAATAGGCTTCTTTGTCAATACTTTGGTGTTGCGGACTCAAATTAAAGAGAACCCGAGCTTTTCAGAGTTTGTCACTCAAGTACAGCAAGTTGTCTTAGATGCCTATGCACACCAGGATGTTCCATTTGACCAAGTAGTAGAAGCTTTACAACCAGAGCGTTCCCTCAGCTACAATCCCTTTTATCAGGTAATGTTCGTATTGGAAAATTTCGCACTAGATGCTTTAGAGTTACCTGGTATTATACTGACTCCAGAGCTAGTGGAACGGGGAACGGCTCAGTGCGATCTAAGCTTGTCACTTTGGCAAACAAAAACGGGCTTGCTAGGCTCGTGGGAATATAATACTGACTTGTTTAAAGCGGATACGATCGCTCGGATGGCGGGAAATTACCAGACTTTGCTGGAAGGAATTGTCGCCAATCCCAAACAGAAGATTTTAGAATTGCCCCTGCTGACACCCACAGAAAGACAGCAGCTATTAGTGGAGTGGAACCACTCTTGGGCTAAGTATCCGCAGGATAAGTGTATCCATCAGTTATTTGAAGCGCAAGTGGAACAATCCCCTGATGCTGTAGCAGTGGTATTTGAAGAGGAACAGCTCACCTATCGCGAATTGAATGCAAAAGCGAATCAGTTGGCACACTATTTGCGATCGCTAGGAGTAGGGCCTGAAGTGTTGGTGGGGATATGCGTAGAGCGTTCCTTTGAGATGCTTGTCGGAATCTTGGGCATCCTCAAAGCTGGCGGTGCTTACGTTCCCATAGACCCAAACTATCCCTCCGAGCGCTTGGCTTTCATGCTAGAAGATTCCTCAGTGCCAATGCTGCTGATCCAAGAAAAGCTAGAGGAGAAACTTCCTCCACATTCGGCTCGTGTTATCAGCCTAGATTCTGACTGGGAAGAAATTGTTGCTTACAGCGAAGAAAACCCTTGTAGTGGCGTCAAGTCAAATAATGTGGCTTACGTTATCTACACATCTGGCTCTACAGGCAAACCCAAAGGCGTTTTAATCGAACACAGATCACTCGTCAACTACACAACAGTTGCCAGTGCTGAATATGGCATACAAGAGTGCGATCGCATTCTACAATTTTCCTCAATTAGTTTTGATGTCAGTGCCGAAGAAATCTATACCAGCCTGATTTCTGGTGCAACATTGGTCTTGCGTACTGATTCCATGCTGGACTCCGTTGAGGGATTTTTGCAGAAGTGCAACAATTGGAAAATAACCGTTCTGGCAATTCCTACAGCCTACTGGCACGAACTTACCACCTTCTTGAGTCAAGAAAAAGTTGCCATTGCTCCATCATTGCGATTAATCATCATAGGTGGAGAAAAAGCATTACCGGAACGACTGAAAACTTGGTTTGAGTGTGTGGGGCAGCAAGTTCGTCTGGTAAATAATTATGGCCCGACGGAAACCACTGTGGGAGCCACAATCTACGAGCTATCGACAGCCGACGCCACATTGAGGGAGTTGCCGATCGGTCGTCCCCTTGGTAATGTCCAGACCTACATCTTAGATGAGAACCGGCAGCCCTTACCCATAGGCATTCCAGGAGAATTGCACATCGGCGGTGCTGGTTTGGCACGGGGATACCTCAATCGTCCGGAGTTGACCGATGAGCGGTTCATTCCTAACCCCTTCAGTGACTCTCCCAGCGATCGCCTGTACAAAACTGGAGATTTGGTTCGTTACCTGAGCGACGGCAACATCGAATATCTCGGTCGGATAGATGACCAGGTAAAAATACGCGGTTTCCGAGTCGAAATAGGAGAAATCGAGGCAGCACTCAGTCAACATCCCAACTTGCTCTCTGTCGCAGTTGCGCTTCGAGAAGATATTCCAGGCCAAAAAAGCCTAGTCGCCTACATTGTCCCCGTTCAGGAGTCAGCAGCACCCACTGTTAGCGAACTGCGCGACTTTCTCAAACAGCAGTTGCCCGATTACATGATTCCCAACGCTTTCGTCACCCTACCGGCACTGCCGATAACGCCCAATGGCAAAGTAGATCGTCGGTTGTTGCCAGCACCAGATCTCAATAGTTTGATTCCAACACTAGAGTTTGTCGCTCCTCAGACTCCGACAGAAGAATTAGTAGCATCTATCTGGAAAAAGGTTTTGGGAGTAGAGCAAGCAAGCGTCAACGATAATTTTTTTGAATTAGGCGGGCATTCGTTACTGGCGACTCAAGTCGTTTCCCAATTGAATTCTAGTTTGGGACTGCATCTCCCTCTGTCTAAGTTGTTTGAGTTGCCAACGGTAGCCAGCCTTTCTAGCTACATTGATGCCACGCTTTGGACAAGCGAAAACCTCGAAAATATTAATACAAGTGACGAAAGAGAGGAGTTTGAACTGTAATGGATATAGTTGAGTTTGTAAATTATTTACGCAAGCTGGATATTAACCTGTTTCTCGAAGGCGATCGCCTGCGGTGCAACGCTCCTCAAGGTGCTATCACCGCTGAACTGAAGTCAGAGATGAGCGGAAGGAAAGCGGAGATAATCTCCTTTTTGCAACAAGCCAATATTCAAACCACTACCACAGCGATCGCTCCGATATCCAGAACAGAACAAAACACCTTTCCTCTTTCCTTTGCCCAACGGGGACTGTGGTTCCTCGACCAGTTACAGCCCAACAGTTCCTTTTACAACATCCCCCTGGCGTTTCGTCTGAGCGGTCAGCTTAATATCGCGGCTTTAGAAAGCAGCATCAACGAAATTATCCAGCGACATGAAGCCTTACGCACCAACTTCGCGACGGTAGAAGGTCAACCCGTTCAAGTTATTGCCTCAAGTTTCAATTGTCAGGTACAACTGGTAAACCTGTTGCACCTGCCTGAAACCGAGCGAAAAACCGAAGCGCAACGATTGGTTACGGTTGAAGCGAATCGACCTTTTAACCTGGAGCGAGAACCTTTATTCCGAGTCACGTTGCTACTGCTAGACCAAACAGAATACGTCTTGCTGTTTACCATGCACCACATTATTTCTGATGGGTGGTCATTGGGCGTATTGCTCAAAGAACTAACAGAGCTTTACAAAGGCTTTTGCACTCTTAAGCATCCAGTTTTACCAGATTTGCCAGTACAATATGCCGACTTTGCGGTTTGGCAACGACAGTGGGTAACTGGAGAAATACTAGAAACCCAACTTCACTACTGGAAGGAACAACTCAAGAACGCTCCGAATTTATTAGAATTGCCCACAGACCGACCGCGACCGGCGGTTCAAACCTTCCGGGGAGCATATTACCATGCAGTTCTTCCCCAGGAATTGAGCGCGGAACTTACTGCTTTGAGTAAGCAAGTGGGAGTCACTCTGTTTATGACGCTTTTGGCAGCGTTTCAGACATTTCTGTACCGCTTATCCCGGCAAGATAATATCGTAGTCGGTACGCCCGTAGCAGGTCGTAACCGGCAGGAAATTCAAGGGCTAATTGGCTTTTTTGTCAATACTTTAGTTCTGCGTACCGACTTATCAAGTACCCCCAGTTTTGAGGAGTTACTCGGCAGAGTCAGGGAAGTGGCGCTGCAAGCCTACACCAATCAAGACCTGCCCTTCGAGCAGTTGGTAGAGGCATTACACCCAACACGAGACTTAAGCCACACACCGCTGTTCCAGGTGATGTTTGCCTTTGACGATGCTTTAGTGCCTTCTGTGGAACTGCCTGAATTATCGGTAAGTTCTTATCCAGTGGAACTCGGCACAGCGAAGTTTGACTTGGGCTTATCAATGGAGAATACCGCTTGTGGATTGGTAGCAGAATGGGAATACAGTACGGATCTATTTGATGAGTCTACCATCGTTCGGATAGCCAGGAATTTCCAGACCTTACTTGAAGGTATTGTCGTCAATTCCAAACAAGAGATTTCAGAATTACCCCTGTTGACAGAAACAGAACGACAGCAGCTATTAGTGGAGTGGAACAACACTTGGTCTGAGTACCCCCAGGATAAGTGCATCCATCAGTTGTTTGAAGAACAGGTGGAACGGACACCCGATGCCGTAGCAGTGGTGTTTGAAGAAAAACAACTCACCTATCGAGAGTTGAATGTAAAAGCCAACCAGTTGGCGCACTACCTGCAAAGCTTGGGCCTGAAACCAGAAGTGTTAGTAGGGATTTGTGTAGAGCGCTCTCTGGAAATGGTAATCGGTTTGTTGGGCATCCTCAAAGCTGGGGGTGCTTACGTTCCTCTCGACCCTGCATATCCGAAAGATCGGTTAGCTTTCATGGTGGAAGACTCGTCAGTACCCGTTCTGCTTACCCAAGAGAAATTACTGGAGAAACTTCCCCAAAATTCTGCGTGTGTTGTCTGCTTGGACTCTGAGTGGCCAAAAATTGCTGTTCACAGCAAAGAAAACCCTTCCATCCCAGTAAAGCCAAAAAACTTGGCTTATGTTATCTACACATCAGGGTCTACAGGAAAACCCAAAGGCGTTTTAATCCAACATGAATCGCTAGTCAATTACACAACGGTTGCGACTGCTGAATATAGAATACAGAAGTGCGATCGCATTTTACAATTCTCCTCTATTAGTTTTGATGTCAGTGCCGAAGAAATTTATACTAGCCTAACTTCTGGTGCCACACTTGTATTGCGTACCGATTCCATGCTGGACTCCCTTGAGGGATTTTTGCAAAAGTGCAAGAATTGGGAAATCACTGTAATGGCTTTACCGACAGCCTACTGGCATGAACTGACCGCTTTCTTGAGTCAAAAAACGGTGGCATTACCCCCATCATTGCGCTTAATAATCATTGGCGGAGAAAAAGCACTGGTCGATCGACTGAAAACTTGGCTTGAGTGTGTGGGAGAGCGAGTTCGTCTGGTGAATAATTACGGCCCGACAGAAGCTACTGTGGGAGCCACGATATATGATTTATCGGTAGCGGACACGACATTGAAGGAGTTGCCGATCGGTCGTCCTCTGGGGAATGTCCAGACCTACATCTTAGATGGGAACAGACAGCCTGTACCCATTGGTATTCCTGGTGAGTTGCACATCGGTGGTGCTGGTTTAGCACGGGGGTATCTCAACCGTCCTGAGTTAACCAGTGAGCGGTTCATTCGCAATCCTTTTAGTGAGTCCGCCACTGAGCGCCTTTACAAAACTGGAGATTTGGCTCGCTACCTGAACGACGGCAATATCGAATACCTCGATCGGATAGATGACCAAGTGAAAATTCGCGGATTCCGCATCGAACTCGGAGAAATTGAGGCTGTACTGGCAAAACATCCGAACGTGCGCTCAGTGACAGCCATTGACCGAGAAGATGCACCTGGAAACAAGCGCCTCGTAGCTTATCTCGTCTCTAACCTTATTCCAGAACGTGTCCCTTATCACAGTGAATGCCAACTAGAACTAGACGGTAACACCATCACAATCCACACACAGGATATCTCCACTGGCGGCGTTGGTTTGGTGGGGGTGCCAGCTATCGAGCGAGGTAAGAGCGTCGGCGTGCAGATGCAACTACCTGGAGAGAGCGAACCGCGCTGGCTTTCTGGGACAGTAGTTTGGTCGCGTCCACCACAGGCTGGGATTCGCTTTCATCTTACACCCAGCGAACAGGCTCAAATCGAGCAAAGCGTAGATTATCAGTTGGACACTCAAGACTTGTGGAAAACTTTGCAGCGCACAGTGACTCGCAACCTGCGCCACTACCTGAAACAAAAGCTACCTGATTACATGATACCGAGCGCGTTTGTGCTGATGAAAGCGTTGCCGCTGACACCCAACGGCAAAATAGACCGTCGCGCCTTACCCGCACCAGATAACTTTCACAACGAACAGGAAGACCAATTTGTTGGTCCTGGCACTCCGACTGAAGCGAAACTGGCTGCTATCTGGGTTCAAGTTCTGGGATTAGAAAAGGTCGGCATTAATGATAATTTCTTTGAACTAGGAGGACATTCACTGCAAGCAGTTTCACTGGTATCCAAGCTCTCAGTAGAGATGAACCTTAAAGTTTCAGTCAAGCTTCTATTTGAGCATCCCACTATAGCTAAATTAGCCAAAGCCATCGAGCCGCTGTTCACCACTGAGCCATCTGTCAACCCAAAAGAACTTCAAACCGAAGTTGAAAAACCGATGACTGCTTCTTTACCAAAAATCACAGACTCCTCTCCATTTTTTAAACTAGAACAGCGCTCCTTGCTATCCTTGTTAGCTGTAGGAAAAATAGCACCAGTTGATTCAGCAGCTCTGGGTTATATTCCCTTTTCCTTACTAAAAGAAACAAGCTTGAGTCGCAAGGAAATCCTTCAAAAGTGGTTTGAAAACCTTCCGATGTGGGATGCTGTTATGGAAACTAAATGGGGCCGGATAGCGGGTCTAATCCTCCCTATATTCGAGGATGAACTATACAGCGACCAGCAGAAACTCGTACAAATGGTTGTTGACGCTTTAGAAATGGCAGGACGACTCGGGGCGAAAACTGTTTCCTTAACGGGTTTGATTCCCTCGGCAACCGATTATGGTCGTGCCATTGCCCAAGCTATTGAGGGGCGTACTGACTTACCGAAAATCACTACAGGACACGCTACTACCTGCTCGGCTGTCGTCCTGACCATTAAGAAAATTTTACAGATTAGTAACCGTTCTTTACAGCGAGAGAAAGTCGCTTTCATCGGATTGGGGTCAATTGGAATTAATAGCCTGCGCCTGATGTTAAAATGTTTGCCACATCCTCAATCGATTATAGTGTGCGATATTTACAGTAAACTGGAATCGCTTCAAAATCTTCAACGCGAACTGAGCGATGATTTAGGATTTCGAGGTTCCGTTCAAATCGCCACCTCCTCATCTTCATCAGAACTGCCCCCGGAAATTTACGACGCTAGTTTAATAGTTGGGGCTACCAACGTTCCCGATATCCTCGATATCAAGCGGATAAAACCCCATACTTTAATTGTTGATGATTCTGGCCCACATTGCTTTGACCCAGAACAGGCGATTCAGCGCTTTAAGGAGAAGAAGGATATTTGGTTTACTGAAGGAGGGGCGCTTCAATCAACTGACCCGATAGAAACGGTCATCTACCTACCGGAATGGATAAAAAATAACATCGCTGAAAATTTATGGTCAGCCTCTTTTGAGCCAACCAATCCCCTGAATATTATGGGCTGCGTTATGTCTAGTCTCCTCTCTTCTCGTTTTGACGATATGAAGCCGACTGTAGGATTGCCGAATCTAGAAAATTGTGTGCACCATTATCAAGGTTTAGAGCGGTTGGGCTTCCAGGCAGCCGACTTGCATTGCGAAGGCTATGTGTTGGAAGTAGAGTCAAAATAACCCCTAAGTAGCAGAAATTAGCTATGATGCGTAGTCTTAAAAATCTCCGACTCTTTACAGGCGAAATGCGCGTTTTCCTTATAGTCTGGTTCGGACAACTAATATCCCTGATTGGGTCGGGTCTGACTAACTTCGCATTGGGAGTGTGGGTGTACCAGCGCACGGGTTCAGTCACCCAATTTTCGCTAATTTTGCTATTTGGTCTGCTACCCAGTATCGTAGTTTCCCCGATCGCTGGTGCAATGGTTGACCGATGGAACCGTCGATGGTGCATGATTCTATCGGACTCGGGCGCTGGTGTAACCACTGTGGCGATCGCCCTATTACTCGTTGCTGGCAACCTTCAGCTTTGGCACATCTATCTTGCTGTTGGTCTTAGTTCCGTCTTCAAAGCCTTTCAGCTACCTGCCTACACTGCTTCCACCGCTTTGCTGGTGCCGAAAGAGGACCTACCTCGCGCCAATGGGATGGTGCAATCAGCACAAGCCTGCGCCCAACTACTCTCGCCCCTGTTGGCAGGGGTCTTGCTTGGAATTATCGAGCTTGAAGGTGTGATTTTAGTTGACTTTGCAACTTTCCTATTTGCCCTCACCACGTTATTATTGGTTCGCTTTCCTGATACTAAGACTGATGCCATTCCAAAAGAGGAAAAAACTTCTCTCTGGCAAGAGGCGATCGAAGGTGCGACTTATATTTTTGGTTGCCCCGGATTTTTAGCCTTGCTAATTGTATTCGCTCTGGACAATTTTGTTGCGGGAACGGTTGAAGCTTTGCTCACCCCCTTGGTACTATCATTCACCTCTGTCACCGTTCTCGGAACCATTCAATCTATGGGTGGTGCGGGGATGCTAGTTGGCAGTGTAGCTATCAGTATTTGGGGGGGAACTAAACCGCTCATCCGGGGCATTTTTGTTTTCGATATTCTCGCTCATTTGTGTATCCTAGCATTGGGATTGCGTACTGACGCCACACTTTTCTCATTAGCTATGTTTTTATTTTTTTTGAGTGTACCTATCATCAATAGCTCGGTTTTTACCATCTTGCTGAGAAAAGTGCCTCCGGCTATTCAAGGCCGGGTCTTCGCTACAATGCAGGCGATCGCCCTCTCCTGTATCCCTCTCGCTTATGTTATAGCAGGCCCCTTAGCAGATCGCATCTTTGAACCTCTCATGGCGGCTGACGGCTTACTTGCAGGCAGCATCGGACAAATCCTGGGCGTGGGTCCAGGTCGCGGGATTGGCCTCCTATTTATTACGATGGAAATTATCGCCATCTTGGTAACAGTTTCCATTTACCGCTATCCTCGCTTGTGGTTTATAGAACGCGAATTACCTGATGTGATTTAGTATTACCCTAGTTTTTCGGCGTTGCATAATACAGCATATTCCATGTTTATGAAGGGCCCCCGCCTATCGATCTATCCCCACCGTAGGGACACGGCGAAAGCCTTTGTCCCTACTTGATAAACCTGGAATACGCTGTATAAGAAAAGAAAGGGTGTGAGGGTCTTGAATAGAGAGCGACTTATTTTGCTGATAAGGAAGCTAATCTTGATCGCTCAAGCCATATTATTTCCCTAGGAACTAATGGTTTTGGTCTCGAAGATTCCCCCAGTGCTGTTGCTAAAGGTGACTTTAACGACATCACAATCAGTATGAAATTTAATTTTGCCGATCCACCTTTTGCGGTATAATAGACATGATAAATTTCTGCTAAAGATTGGTTTTACTTAATTTTGGGATAGCCCAACCTCGCGCTTATGCTTTCAGATAAAAGTGTGAGGTTGGTCATCCCAATAATGGCTCTATGAGATTTAAATTCTGTCTTCTATCTTCAGCGTAAGTGCCTTTTGCCTTCCGATAACTCCCCGCCTACAGATTGTTTCCCAACTACGCCTCAACTATCAGAGTAATGTTTTCAAGTCTCACGACGCGAACAACTTCACCGGGTTGCAAAGTTATTTCTCGAACGCACTTGGCAGGCCACCAACTGCTTTGAAATCGCACACTGCCGGACTGATTTGGTTTAATTTCTTCTTCAACGATCGCTCTTTCTAAATGGCTGACAGTCATGATTACTTTCTCCTGCTTCTAGGTTGGCCTGAACGTTGGGATGCTATAAACTTATAGCTCGACTCCCTAACCCCTTGATTTATAACGACGCTTCAACTATCAAAGTAATATTGTCAATTCCGACTACGCGAACTACCTCACCAGGCTCAAAAGTCAGGTCTCTATCGCACTTCGCCGGCCACCAACTGTTTTGGAAACGAACGAGACCGGACTCATTAGGTCGAATTTCTTCATCCACGATCGCTTTTTCGGAATTGTCAAAATTCATGATTGCTTACTCCCGATTGTAGATTTCCCTTAACTTTCAGAATTGATCGCAAACGACGCTGCAACGATCAAAGTAATATTTTCAATTCCCACGACGCGAACCACCTCACCGGGTTCAAAAGTCATGTCTCTATCGCACTTCGCTGGCCACCAACTGTTTTGAAAACGAACGCGGCCGCATTCTTGAGGGCGAATTTGTTCATCTACGATCGCTGTTTCAACATCGTTAATAGACATCGCTGCTTGCTCCTGAATATAAACTCGACTCGATCGGTGTGTAAGTTAGAAGCTTGTCTGTCAACTTCCCCTCCACACTCAACAGTATCCCCGGCCAACCTCGGCCGTGTCAGTCGGTAAAAGTCTATACAAGTCAAATGTTTGAGCGTGTAAGCGAGTCGGAAAAAGTCTGTTAAAGTTGTCTCAGATGGGTAACGCTAAACCTGGTGACTAAATGGAAGCCGATCGTGCACTGGATTTTACCAACTCGTTACTTGTGGCTCGAAACCTGAAAACTCTCGACAACCTTGACAGCGCTATCTTTCGCGAAGCATGGATGGGAGTGCAAGGCAGGACGTACCAACAGGTTGCAGATAGTGAAGGATATGGAGTAGGGACTGTTAAAGATGCCGCCTCTAATTTGTGGAAGCGGCTTTCAGCGCTGTTTGGAGAAGGCGAAAAAGTTAAAAGAGACAACCTTCAAGCGGTTGTAGAACGGTATTGGCGCAGCTACTCGACAGTAGAACCGCAGTCGGGACAAACTGTTCCGGCCCAAGTATCTCTCGGACTTGATGCGGATTTGGAAATCGAAAACCCGAACTTTTTGGGCCGGTTCGGGGCGATCGAAGATCTCAATACTCTTGTCGCCCAAGGTGCTAAAGTGATTGTCATCCAAAGTGCCGGCGGTATCGGCAAAACAACTTTGGCCAGACAGTATCTCAAATCTCAAGGGTTCGATCGAACCATTGAACTGTTGATGGCAAAAGAGACAGAAAACATCACAGCCTTGGAAAGCGTGATCGAAGAATGGCTCAAGCAAGACTTTCAGGAAGAACCAGGGCCAGACTTTGGCGTCACCCTGGGGCGGCTGAAGCGACAGCTTCAGACTCACAAAGTCGGCGTATTGATTGACAATTTGGAAGCCGCACTCGACGGACAAGGTAAGTTTATTGAACCCCACCGGCTTTACGTGGAACTGTTGCGAGTTTTGGCTGACGCAGCGGTGCAGTCGGTAACGCTGATTACCAGTCGCGATCGACTTTGCGATTCTGATGTCACCGTCGAACACTACTTGCTTCCGGGATTAGATGTGGAAGTTTGGCAGCAATTTTTTAGCTGCCGCAACATCAATATAGATGATGTCGCCCTCAAGGAAATGCACAAAGTTTACGGCGGCAATGCTAAAGCAATGGGCATTATTTGCGGCACTATCCGAGAAGATTTTGACGGAGATATGGCGGCTTACTGGCTGGAAAACAGCCAACATCCGCTCGTTGAAACTGACTTAAAAAATTTAGTTACCAGTCAATTTAACCGCCTCCTCGAACTCGACCCTGAAGCCTATCAACTCCTCTGTCGCTTGGGCTGTTACCGCTATCAAGACGTGCCGACAGTCCCTACTGACGGACTTTTGTGCTTGCTGTGGGACGTTCCCGAAGCCGGACGCCGACAAATCATTAAATCGCTGTTGCACCGATCGCTAGTCGAGTCTCAGAAGGGCGAATACTGGCTGCATCCAGCAATTCGGGAAGAAGCGGTCGATCGGCTCACGCCCGGAGACTGGGAAACTGCAAACCGCAAAGCAGCCGAGTTCTGGACAGAGAGTGTTGAAAATATTGAAACTGTAGAAGATGCCCTGAAAGCTTTTGAAGCTTACTATCATTATGTGGCAATTAGCTGTTTCGAGCAGGCCGCGAGCGTCATCCTCAAAAAAATCAATATCCAGTTTGCCCAAGATTACAAGCTCGGTAGAGCGCTCTACAAATTAGGTTTCTTGCAGCCAATAATTTCAGCAACTACTCGCATCGTCAACAATGTGACTTCTGATTATTATTTGAGCGGTTTATACAGTCTTTTAGGCATTTGTTATCGGATATTAGGCGAAATCAATCAAGCCATAGAATGCCATCAAATGTCAGAAATAAAAGCTACTAAATCTTTGCAAATTATAGCGAAAAGCAGCGAATCTGAAAACGGCAAACAAGCTAATCTGGAATTTTGGAAAGTTAACGCTGCAATTAATATAGGTTTTTGTCAAATAGAAATGCGGGAATTGGAATCAGCTATGGAGATATTTGTCAAGCTGAAAACTTCGCGAGACGAAATTGGGAGTAATAGCTATTCGATCAATGTCGGGTTAGCTTTCCTCAACTCCTGTATCGGAGCCAAAAAAGAGGCGGAAGAGCTCGCCGAAAAACTTTATGCCGATCGGGAAAACAGTCAGTTGGTAGGTACGGGATACAAGTTAGTTTTTCTCGCCGCCACCTATCAAAACCTGGGAGAGACAGAGAAAGCTTTGAGCTTGTATCGCCAAGCGATCGCCCAGGCCGACCAAAACCAGTACAGCACCATCAAAGCCAAAGCTCTCAGTGGTATAGCAGCGCTGTACCGAGAACGGGGAGAATTTGACCAAGCCCTGCAGCACCATGCAGAAGCAATAGAAATACTTGATCGAGCCAGCGCTAAATTAGACCGAGCCGAAGCTTGCTATCAACTAGCACTAACAGAACAAAAACTTGGTAACATCGAGAAAAGTCAAGAAAATTTTGAGCGCGCCATTCAACTGTTCAGCGAAATGGACGCTAGCAAACAAGTAGAAAAAGCCCAGTTAGCCGCCACAAAAAAAACAGAAAAAATACCTAATTAATCGAGCAACAAATCAGAAAATAGATACAATAAATGAAAGAACAACCATAAAGTTTGTAGATATGAAACTAAAACGATTGGGACACGTAGCCGTCTGCGTGCAAGACATAGAGAAGTCTGCTGAATTCTACCGCAACTTGGGTATGGAGTTAGTCTGGAAAGATGCAGACTGGGCTTATTTGAAAGCAGGAGAGGACGGATTGGCGCTGTTGAGTCCGAGTTACGACCAAGCAGGGCCGCATTTTGGGTTTGTATTTGACGATCGCGCCGAAATGGAATCGGCTTACCAACAACTCAAAGCCGATGGTGTTTCCGTCACCCACATTCACGAACACCGCGACGGTACTGCATCTTTTTACGGCAGAGATCCAGATGGGAACGGCTTCGAGTATCTTTACGAACCGGCCTGACTATTTTCGGACTTGCGGATCGCGATCAAACTAAATCCGCGTAAGGTGCGCGGCCTGGCGCACCCTACATATTAGTGTGTCCGCGCACGATGCGGCCCGTTGCTGACGGCCCGGAACCTCCCTAACACTCGCCGAATAAAGTTACATACTTACACCGACGCTTCTACAGTAAGGTGCAGGCTGTGAATCTGAAATATATCCACAAGTTCCGAAAATCAGCTCGATAATCTAAAATCTAAAATCTAAAATCTAAAATCCTCATGTTGCAGAGAATACAAGTCAGAAACCGCTGGAAATCAATCTTCAAACCCTGGGAAGAAGCAGACCCTTGGCTGTTGGCCGCTTGCATCGCCCTCACCATCTTCGGGGGAATCATGATCCGCAGCGTCGAAATCAACCAGGGGCTGATCGACTGGTGGCGGCACTGGGTAACTGGGGCAGTCGGTTTGTTCCTCGCCATCATCATTTCCCGCTGCCGTTACCAAATACTGCTTGAGTGGAAATGGCCGATTTACATATTAATCAATTTGTCGCTGATCGCAGTGCGTTTTATCGGTACTACAGGGCTCGGTGCCCAGCGGTGGATCAACATCGGCGGCTTCTACCTGCAACCGTCAGAATTTGCCAAAGTAGGCATGATTGTCACTTTAGCAGCTCTCCTGCATGACAAGACTGTTCCCACGGTGGGCAATATGTTGAGGATGCTGGCGATTATGGCCGTACCCTGGGGATTGATATTTGCCGAACCAAATTTAGGTACTTCCCTAGTGTTCGGCGCGATCACAATGGGGATGTTTTACTGGGGTAATGTCAATCCCGGCTGGCTAATATTGCTATTCTCTCCTCTCATATCAGTTCTCTTCAATAACCTGTCTACACCGATTTGGATAGCCTGGGTAGTTGTTGCGGGTATTATCGCTTGGCGAACCCTGCCTTGGCCCTGGTTAGGGACTTTCGGTGCTGTGTTGGTGAACGTTGTTTCTGGACACCTCGGACATATTTTTTGGAATGTACTCAAGGATTATCAAAAAATGCGCCTGACAGGGTTTTTAAACCCTGAGAAAGACCCTTTAGGCAGCGGATATCACTTGATTCAATCTCGGATTGCTATTGGCGCTGGGGAACTGAAGGGCCGGGGTTTGTTTCAGGGAACGCAAACTCAGCTTAACTTTATTCCCGAACAGCATACGGACTTTATCTTTTCAGCTATTGGCGAAGAATTGGGTTTTATTGGCTGTATTGGCGTGTTGTTGGTGTTCTGGATAATTTGTTTCCGGTTGGTGACGATCGCTCAAACTGCTAACGATAATTTTGGTTCTTTGCTGGCGATCGGCGTACTGTCAATGTTGATTTTTCAGGTGTTCGTAAATATTGGGATGAACATTGGCTTGGCGCCGGTTACGGGCATTCCCCTGCCTTTCCTAAGTTACGGGAATGCGTCGCTGCTGAGTAATTTTCTCGGCCTGGGGCTGGTGGAGGCGGTGGCAAGCCAGCGACAGCGCAAGAAGCGTTGGAATTAGGTCATTGGTAATTGGTTCTGGGAATGCGATCGCCCTTTTGATTTCTTTCGAGAAATTCTGCGGGCGATCGTATTTTTTTTCATCTCCCAAGGTGCATCTAAGTTTTACGGTTCCTGAGCCGAGCTTTTATGACAGTCAAGCAAGTTTGATAAAATTCTTGTGGTGCGCGCGCGAGAACCCGCCCCCCAATAGAATTTAGAGGCCCAACACCTTAAGTACATCAACTTAATTAAACCACTCCTGACGCAAACAATAAATGGTTTTGTGCGCTATGGGTAAGCCACTTTGTGTGCAGTGAACGCCCTACTGAGGACGTTCTTAATGCCTGAAACCATTGCTCTTATTACATCTTTTTTTCCTTCTTCCTTTCTTCTTCCTTTCTTCTTCCTTCCGACGGACATCGGACTGACATCCGTTTCATCCGTCGAGCCAATCCGTTGCCGAACTTCCGACTTCCATCGGACTGGCATCCGTTACATCCGTTACATCCCGTACATTGCTCGTTGCCGAACTTCCTTCTTCATGACATCCGTTACATCCGTTACATCCGTTAAAGAATCCATTGCCGAACTTCTTTCGCCTCTGATTATTCGTTCATGTTCTTGTACGTAGCAACAGCCGAAGGCGAACTCCGGTTTAAATAACGGAATATCCAATACTTAAATACCGTATCCAAGATCACTGGAAAAGTTGCAATGAACAAAAATATGAACTGCCTATTTTCTGGTAGTCCCAAATGCCTCGATAAACCTTCGAGAATTACTTCCCAACCATGAGGCGAGTGGAATCCGACAAACACATCTGTAAACAAAATAATTACGAAAGCTTTCGCACTGTCGCTGAGGCCGTAAATCACATCGTCCATGAAAGACTTTAAAATCTCAATCTCTTTCTTGTTAGTGACGATAATCGTGGCAAAGGCAACGCAGGAGATCAAATCGGAAAAAATATTTTTAATAGCTCCACCACTTTCACCGCGGTATTCCTCCGCTATTTCAACTGCTTTCTCGGCAATCTTCTTTTCCGTTTCCTCTAAAGAAAGCGACGGAGCAATGCCTATTAACCTTTCAAATTTGAGGTGTTCCTCAAATCTTTGCAGTTCTTCTAATGCTTCTTCTTCCAGGTTAACATTTAGGAAAACTGGAGCATTTTCTTGACCTCTAAAATGGTCAACTACCGGGCCGACTAGAAAGTTTTTGGAAATTTGATTCGTCAACAGCGGAACTAAAATCAAAAGCAAAATAAATCTCAGAGAAATAATTGTTTTTACTTTGGAATTGCGGAAATTCTTAACTACTTCTTTTTCTGCTTCCGGGTCTAAATCTTTAGTAATTCGATTCAAAGTTCCCAAAAGCGATCGCGGTAATAAATTCACTTCTTCATAGTTAGTGTCAACCTCACCATCGTGAATTTGAACAGAATTAGCTGAACCTTTATTTCTTGTGTCAGGTGGAGAGCTGCTATTTGTAGATCTTGCCTGCACATTTACTGAACTGACAACCGGAACAATTGCCGTCGATCTACTATTATTAATATACTTGTCGATGACTCCATCAATAAACTCTAGCTTCTCAAATACAAGGGAGGCTCTATCTTTATTATTGATGTGTAATCCGTGCTGGTGAGGCTCAGCGCTTTGCCCCCTTTTCGGTTTTGCCCCCACTCGCTCCGGCAGTTCCAAAAAAGAACGGCTAGCATTAAACTCAACCATTCTAGTTTGGATGACCTTGAGGTATTTTTGCAGTTCGGATTTAAAGTAAGACAGGGTGCTTTGTCCGTAATCTCCCGACGATCGCTCAGAGATTCCTTGACCCCCAAAATGCTCGTCTTCGATCGCCTTAATTGCTAACGCAGCATCGTAGGCCTGTTCTATAGCCCTCTCAGGGGTTTCTCGATACCATTGGTGAAGGCTGTAGAGATATTTTACAATCCTGTTCCACGGAGAAGTATTCATAGCTAAAGCTTGTTAGTTGACTGTAGACATTAGTGATTAAAGTATTCACAGTATGGTAACAAATTTACCTAAATTGGGAACCGAGGTCTCGGATTCAATTTGGATTGTCGGATCTGCCCGAAGCGGCAAAACCACTCGTTTAGTCGAGCAGTTCTGCATTTGGAGCAAAACTGTCAAGCCTTTGCCTGCAACAGTTTCAGGGCGATCGAGTTCCGGGCAGCGGCGGGCTGGACAAACTGCCCCAGCAATTTTAGTCTTAGCAGCTAACGGAGACAACCGGCTAGAATTGGCCGATCGCATCGCCGTTGCTACCGAAGGAAAATATACCTTTCACTCCACAACGCCCTTCGGTTTTTTTGAGCAGGAAGTATTGTTATTTTGGCCCCTGCTAGTTCAGTCGCTGAATTTGAGGGCTCAATTTCCCCTACGGCTGCAACCTGAAACAGAACTGGAACTTGCCGCGAGACTCTGGCGTCGCGAATTAGACGAAGGGATTTTGCAAAAAACAGGGGTAAGTCCAAACCGAATGGTGCGTCGAACTCTAGACTTATTACAACTTGCTGCTGTCAGCGGTACGCCGAGAGAAGAGATTCCCAGCATTCTAGAACAGGGATTTGCTGGTGACGGTGGCTCGACCAACCTGTGGACTAGCATGAGAGAGTTGCTGGAAAGGTGGCGGGAATGGTGCTTGACGCGGGGGTTCCTGACTTACGGGATTGTTTGCGAACTCTACTGGCGCGATTTGTTGCCGGATGCCACTTATCAGCAGCATTTGGCCTCTAGATATCAAGCTGTGATCGCAGACGATGTTGACGATTATCCGGCGATAAGTCGCCATTTGTTCGATCGAATGCTCGACCAAGGTGCAGCGGGGGCTTTCTCCTACAATCCAGAGGGAGGAGTGCGTTTGGGCTTGGGGGCTGACACGGAATACCTGGCCAGACTCGAAGACCGCTGTCAAAGCGTGGTAAATTTGGACGCCAAAGCCGGTTTAGCCCCAGAGATTGGAGATTTAGCGGTAAGTTTAGCAGTTAATACTGAGGGTTTTTATCCTCTAGGCTTGAGTTTGCCCGGTAAAGTTCGATCGCTCCAAACCACTTCCCGGGCTCAACTGCTGCGAGAAACCGCCGAAATCATCGTGGATGCGGTGAAGTCACAAGCCGTGGAACCGCAGGAAATCGCCGTAATTGCCCCTGGGATGGATGCGATCGCCCGTTACAGTTTAACGGAAATTCTGGCGCGAGATGGTATCGCCGCCGTATCTCTCAACGATCAGCGCCCCCTCTCGACTACCCCAGAGATTCGAGCTTTACTCACTTTGTTAGCCTTAGTTTATCCGGGACTCGGCCGTTTAGTCGATCGAGACGGCGCCGCCGAAATGCTAGTAGTGTTGGGCAGCCAGAAACACCGTTCATTGGAAACAGAAGATTCTAACTCGACGTTCAATCTAAAATCTCAAATTCACCATCAAAAATCGATCGACCAAGTGAGAGCAGGTTTAATCGCCGATCACTGTTTTTGCCCAGATATCGATCGACCTCAATTGCTGCCAATTACAGCTTTTCCCCGGTGGGACAGACTGGGACACCGAGCAGCCAGGGCCTACGAGCAGATTGTGGAGTGGATCGAACAACAGCGATCGCAACAGCAGGAGCGGCTGTTGCCGAGTCCAATTGCCCTGCTCGATCGAGCCATCCAGAAATTTCTCATGAACGACAGATACCTCCCCTACGATCGGCTAGCAGCCCTGCGCGAGTTAATGGAAACCGCCACCCACTACTGGGAAATCAACGGGCGAATGCAGCGCGTAGAACCAACAAACGGCGGCGACTCAGAAACGATCGCCCGGTTCATCCAGTTGTTGCGGCAAGGAACCGTCACCGCCAACCCCTTTCCAGTGCGTCCAGAAGGCCCAGCAGCCAGAGCCGTCACCCTCGCCAACATCTTCCAGTACCGCAGCAGCCGCCGCGCCCACAAGTGGCACTTTTGGCTGGATGCCGGCTCGCCCCTGTGGCTAAGCGGCGGTGCGGCGACATTGTTTGGCGCTCCCTTATTTTTGCGATCGCAACAGGGGCGTCCCTGGGAAACCGAAGAGGAAACAGCGGCCGACCAACAGCGACTGCGGCGAATTCTGCTAGATTTGTTAAGTCGCTGTTCCCTGCTTTACCTGTGCCACAGCGAACTATCCGTCAGTGGACAAGAACAAACCGGGCCGCTTCTGCCCCTAATTAACAGCTCTGTTTCTTGTCAGCAGTCAGCATAAGGCATTCGCTTCTGCAGGCAAGAGGCACAGATGTATTCAGCATTGGACATTCGGAAAGAAAAAATTATGACGGCGAAGATTTTTATTTTTTCTGATTCTGGATAAATACACCGGGCTCACTCCAAGCCCGACTTCTACGTTCTATCGAAATGGCGCGATATTAAAGTATACCCAACATAGGCATCAAAACGTGCAATCATTAATATTTTGATATCAAAAGATGTCCCGCTTAAAAAATATCTATAGCCGTGGCAGTTTTGATTTAGTATGTTAGAAATGATGGGGTTATTAATCAATTTTAAGCCAGATTGGTGGCAACAAACTGATACTAATCAGTTCTTAAAGTAAATCGGGATCGTCGTTTAAAGGAGCCAAAATAATGCCAAGTGCAGTGCCATTAGTAATTATACCACCTCCAACACCAACACCAGAACCAGAACCAGAGACGCCAACACCAGAGACGCCAGAGCCAGAGACGCCAACACCAGAGACGCCAACTCCGACTCCGACTCCAACACCTCCAACACCTCCCTCCGGGGACGACACAATTGGCGACATAGACGACACAGGGGGCGGAGGCCAAGGTACCTCGCCCGGAATCATCGGCGGCGTAGTCCGTGGCACCGAAACCAACGACTCCTTAGCTGGCAGTCCCGGCCCCGACGTGATTTCCGGGCTGCAAGGCAACGACACCTTGCAAGGAGTCCGAGGCGACGATTTACTATTTGGCAACGACGATGACGACGTGCTGTTCGGTAATGAGGGCAACGACGTTCTTGACGGCGGTTCAGGACTCGATACCCTGTACGGAGGCAAAGACAACGACTCCATCGAGGGGGCAAATAACCCTGACCTGCTGTATGGCAATGACGGCAACGATACGGTAATCGGAGGCGAAGGCAGAGACACGGCTTACGGCGGAAAAGACAGCGACAGCTTGCGTGGAGGTTCTGGCGACGATAGCTTTTTGGGCGATCGAGGCGACGACATCCTCTGGGGCGACGAAGGCAACGACTCGCTCTTCGGTGGCGATGGCGAAGACTTGGTATTTGGCAACGAAGGAGGCGACTGGCTCTACGGAAACGCCGGCGGGGATACATTTTTTTCCGGCGACGGCGACGACATCGTATTCGGCGGCGACGGTGATGACATCGTGGACGGCGGTGCTGGCAATGACGTTCTTTGGGGCGAAGCAGGCAAAGACGTAGTGGCAGGAGGCGAAGGCAGAGATGTCTTCGTCATCGGCGCCTTCAGTTCCCCCAGCGGCAGCAGCGACGGCACTAACGCGGCATTTCTCACCACAGGCGGCCCCGACATCGCCGATGCCGACATTTTCACAGACTTTCGCCAAGGCGAAGATTTAATCGGGTTAACCGGCGACCTCAAGTTTGAAGATTTGGTAATCTTCCAAAGCACTGAGACGAAAGCCGGCAGTACGATTATTCGCAACGGCGTCAGCGGCGACTTTTTAGCAGTATTGCCCGGAGTAGACAGCAGAACCCTAGGGCGAAGCTCATTTGTAATTGCCCCCACAGTTCCCGGCAGCGCAACTCCGCTTCCCCTACCGACGCCGACAGACAGTCCGACACCTACAGGAAGTCCGACGCCGACAGGAAGTCCGACACCGACGCCGACACCAACGCCGACACCGACGCCGACACCGACGCCAACACCGACACCAACACCGCCAGACGAGCCGGTGCCGATGTTCCCCGGGTCGCCGACGCCGACAGGAAGTCCGACGCCGACAGGAAGTCCGACGCCGACAGGAAGTCCGACGCCCATCTTTAACCAACCTCCAAGAGCAGTTAACGACAACTTCACCACGGTTGCAGGTGAAGAACTCAGTTTCAACGTTCTGTTGAACGACACTGACCAGGAACAAAGCGCTCTGACTGTCACGACTTTTGCTCCAGCAAACAAAGGGAGCCTGGTTCCCGTGGGCGGCGGCGTATTCAAATACACCCCGAATCCGGGCTTCTCGGGTACTGACAGCTTCAGCTACTCGATCTCAGACGGCAGCGGCGGCACAAGTAAGGCGGTAGTAACCATCAACGTCAGTAACCCGCCGCAGCTAATAATTAACGACGGTGTGGTGGTTGCCAAAAGTAATCCTACCCAGACAATTACTGCCGCCGATTTGTTAGTCACAGATCCCGACAACAGCCCCTTGGAAATCGTTTACACGATTACTAAAGCCCCCGATGCTACCAGAGGTTTTGTCCAAAGGGGTAGCACCTTTCTCAACGTGGGCGGCAAATTCACCCAAGACGATATCAACAACAACATCGTCAAATACAACTTGCTGGCAGCAGGTGGCAGCGACAGTTTCACGTTTACAGCCTCCGACGGGTCTGCAACTATCGGGCCGGCATCCTTCAGCATCACGGTGGTAGATAATATTGTCGATCGCAGCGCACTCCCGGCCAGCAGCTTTACAGGCAGCAACCTCAGCGACTTCATCCTCGGCGGGGCAGGCGACGATACCCTCGCTGGGGGCGACGGCGACGACCTGATCGATGGTAATGGCGGCAACGACCTCGTATTCGGTGAAGCAGGCAACGACTCGCTGGTGGGTGCGATCGGCAACGACACCGTTGACGGCGGACTCGGCAACGACACCGTTGACGGCGAAGACGGCATAGACTCGCTGATCGGCGGACTGGGCAACGACCTGATGTTCGGCGGCAATGACAATGACAACCTCTTGGGCGGCGACAACAACGACACCATTGATGGCGGAACAGGCAATGACTCGATATTGGGAGAATCCGGCGAGGACTCGATACTTGGTGGCGCTGGGATCGACACCTTACTTGGTGGCATTGGCGACGACTCCCTCGACGGCGGTGCCGGCGACGACATCCTCGACGGTGGATTGGGCAGAAACTTGCTCGACGGCGGTATCAATAACGATTTCATCTCCGGCGGCGACAACGATGACACGATTTTGGGTGGACAAGGCAACGACACGGGACTCGGAGGTTCGGGCAATGACTACGTGTTGGGCGAGGCCGGCAGCGACTCCCTCGACGGCCAAGCGGGCGACGACACTCTCGATGGCGGTGCCGGCAGTGACTGTCTCAGCGGCGCCTTCGGCAATGACTTGGTATTGGGCGGCGATGACAACGACTCGCTTTCCGGCGGTGCAGGCAATGACATTTTGGGTGGCGGTGCCGGTTCTGACTTGCTCACGGGCGATGCTGGCAATGATTTCTTCTACTATGAAACTCCCAGCGAAGGCGTGGACGTGATTGCTGACTTTAACGCTAACGGCAGCGAGACCGACAGATTTTTGTTCAGGTCGTCAAATTTCGCAGGTTTAACCAACTCAGGAACTACTCTCGATTTCACCAGTTTTATCGTCAGGAATATTGGGTCTAGCGGCGACGACATCAGCAAGCAATCAGTCATTTTGTTTGAATCTAAATTTGATAACGCTCAAGCAATAAATGCAGTGTTGAAGAATCAAAAGGGTTCGAGCAAAACGGGAGCTTTCTTCGTGTACCTGAACAATACTTTTAACAAGTACGTTCTCGGCTTCGACCCGAATGTGGCAGATGACAGTCTCCCAGCTTTCGATTTGGCAGTGTTGAATTCTATTCCTACAGTGCCCGGAGCGCTCAGCACAGTCATTACTGCATCTGACTTTAAGTTTATTTAGTAGTTTTTGAGTAGCGTCGCAAGGAGGCGGAACAATGGCAAGTGCAGTATCACTAAATTTTCTCGAAGGGCGGCTACCCGAGGAGAACGAGGATACTTTGGATAGCGGGACGGTGCCGCAGCCTACGCCGTCGTCGGGCACGGAGCCGATGATGACGGGCACGGAGCCGATGATGACGGGCACGGAACCGATGATGACGGGCACGGAACCGATGATGACGGGCACGGAACCGATGATGACGGGCACGGACATTTCGGTAACGCCTGTGCCGCGGCCACCTCTGACAGTTCCCACGCCTCCCCCAGAGCCACTTTTTGTCGATGGCTTAGTTGTCGCAAATGAGGGCAGTAACTATTTAATCGGCAGCTTGTTCAATGACACGATTGCCGGGGGTGCCGGCGACGACACGCTTCTGAGTCGGGACGGAGACGATCTACTCAGGGGCGAAGACGGTAACGATTATCTCAACGGTGGCGCTGGTAAAGATTTTGTTGAGGGCGGGCGTGGCAATGACACGGCGCGGGGTGGCAAAGGCGATGACTTGGTTTCTGGCGACGAGGGCGGTGACGTAGCTTTTGGCGACCAGGGCAACGATATTGTCTTGGGTGCTGAAGGCAACGACTCGCTGTACGGCGGTAAAGGCAATGACTGTCTGCGCGGTGGTGGGGAGGACGACCTGATTTTGGGCGACAAGGGCAGTGACACTGTTTTTGGCGACACGGGTAATGACTGCCTGATCGGCGCTGCGGGCAATGATATTTTGTTGGGCCAGGAGGGCGGGGATGTCATCACCGGCGGTATTGGTAACGATACTGGTGATGGCGGCGAGGGTGATGACCTGATCTTCGGGGGCGACGGCAATGATTCTTTGTCTGGAGATGCTGGGGATGATATTCTTTCGGGCGATCGCGGGTCTGATACTCTGACAGGAGGCGACGGATCGGATATCTTTGTTCTCGGTAGGGTGGGCACGTCGCCTGATGGCAACGGGTTTCTTACTACTGGCGGCCGCGAAATCGGCGATGCTGATGTAATTAGAGATTTTAATGCGGGAGATTCGATCGGTCTGGCTGGAGGTTTGAACTTTACAGAGTTAGAAATTTTCCAGGGCCAAGGCTCGAATTCTAGCAACACGATTATTAGGGACAGGCAAACTGGGGAATTTTTGGCGGTTTTGATTGATGTTCGATCGAACTCGCTAGATGAATCTAGGTTCACTACAGCTCAAATACCCCGCGTAAACGACAATCCCTTCACCATTGAGGGGACAACCACGAGTCCCACAACGGGGACAACCACGAATCCCACAACGGGGACAACCACGAATCCCACAACGGGGACAACCACGAATCCCACAACGGGGACAACCACGAATCCCA
>NZ_JAUBRA010000042.1:0-5149 GCF_036701555.1 Microcoleus sp. Pol10D4 | reverse complement strand
CAACGGGGACAACCACAAATCCCACAACTCCAACACCAGCGATCACAACTCCAACACCAGCGACCACAACTCCAACACCAGCGACCACAACTCCAACACCAGCGACCACAACTCCAACACCAGCGGGGACAACAACGAGTCCGACAACGGGGACAACAACGAGTCCGACAACGGGGACAACAACGAACCCCACAACGGGCACATTGCCGACACAGGTTCCGAGTCCGAGCCCGACTCCGACTGCGGGCGCGACAACTCCGAGTCCGAGTCCTTCGATCGTCCCCACTCCAACTGCGGCGCCGCCAACTCCTCCGCCTTTAGGCGGCGGGCCGACTCCGCCGAGTTTTACATCTCCGACTCCTAACCAGCCGCCGCTCGTGGAAGCGGGTAAGACGGTGACTGGTTTGCAGAATTTGCCTCTTTCTCTGAGCATTTCGGCGCCCAGCGACCCGGAGGGCGATCCACTGTTGATCGCGGTAGTCGGACTTCCCAATCCTACTTTTGGTCAGGTAATTACGGGTACGAACCCAGTCACCGTGAACCAAAAGTTAACCGTTCAGGATTTACTCGGGCTGAAATTCCAACCTGGAACAAACGTGATCGGGCAAGCCGGTTCTTTCAGCTACAGCGTAGCTGACGACCAAGGCGGCACGGCTGCAGCGTCAGTGGCGATTAACATCAATTCTTTCGATACCTCCGTAACTGTTCCAACTCTCCTGCCGCCTATTGCTGTCGATGACGGCATCGTATTTACCAATACGAATAATTTGCTGCCAACTTTCATCGACGTGCTGGCCAACGATTCCAGCCCGCAAAAAGGGACGCTCAGCATTATCAATGTCAGCACACCACAACTGGGGGTAGCTGTAAATCTTGTCTCTCAAGTGCAATTCATCCCCGGCAACGTAGCCGGTACAACTGCTTTCACCTACAGCGTCAGCGACGGATTCGGGACAATTCCGGGCGTGGGTACTGTCACCGTTCAAATCTTGCCGGCTGATAGCGGGCCTAACAATTTGGTTGGGGGTTCTTTGCCGGACAATTTGGACGGTTTGGCCGGCAGCGATACTATTGATGGTCAAGGCGGCAACGATACGATTAACGGCGGTGTGGATAACGACGTGATCGTAGGCGGCCTCGGCGCAGATACCATGACGGGGGGCGGCGGCGGCAATCAATACCGCTATACCAGCCCTGCACAAGGTGGGCCTGCCTTTGATGCGGCTTCTTCGGCGGCGATCGAGGCTGCGATCGCGGCGGGCGGATACGATGTGATTACTGATTTTAGCGGTCTCGGTGTGCCGATCGCCGATCAGTTTAATTTTGCCCCCGGATTTGCGAATCTTAGCGGTAACAGCCAAGTTCTGCTGAATGTGCAGACAACGGTTTCTGCAAATATTCTGGGAGGAAGTGCTTTCTTGTTTGCCTACGATTCCGGCGGCAATACTTACATCATTTATGACGGTAATGGCAATAACCTCACCGGCAGCGATTCTCGCATTTTGGCGAAGTTAAATGGTGTAACTGGGGTTTCTTCTCTTTCGGAATTTGATTTCACGTTTATCTAGGAAGATAAGAGGTTGGAAACCGCAGATAAACGCAGATAAACGCCGATTTACTTGGCAGTTTATCTGCGTTAATTTTTGTTCACCTACGGTGAAAAATTAAATCTGATTATCTTCAGAAAACAATCCCAACTAAGAGCCAAGCATAGCACCGAACTTTGAGAAAAATTAGAGGTTTTCACCGCAGATTAACGTAGATAAACGCCGATTTCCTTTGCAGTTTATCAGCGTTAATTTGCGTTAATCTGCGGTGAAAAATTAAATCTGATTATCTTCAGAAAACAATCCCAACAAAGGGCCGAGAATAGCGCCGAAAACAAAGCCGCCAGCGTGGGCCCAGTAGGCAACTCCCCCGGATTCCATGCCGACACTTGCCGGGGCATTCAAGGAAGCCAGGCCGCTCAATGCTTGCTGTGCAAACCAAAATCCTAGAAAGAAGAAAGCGGGGACTCTGACAGTGGTAATAAAGATTCCTAATGGCAGCAGTGTCAGAACTTTGGCTTGGGGATATCTGAGAATGTAAGCTCCCATGACGCCTGCGATCGCGCCGCTAGCACCCAGGGACGGAATGGCAGATGCTGAGGAAAAAAACCACTGAGTTAGTGATGCTAAAACGCCGCAAGTAAGGTAAAATATTATAAATTTGACGTGTCCTAAACGGTCTTCTACGTTGTTGCCAAAAATCCACAAAAATAACATATTGCCGGCAATGTGAAGAAAGCCTGCGTGCAGGAATTGGGAGCTAATTAGTGTCGTCCATTCGGGAAATGGCGAAACGGGCAGAGCAACCCGACACATATTGCTTAACTGGCAAGGAACTACGGCCCAAGAGTAGAAAAATTCGGTTAATTGTCGATCGCCCAAACTGAGTTCGTACAAAAATACTAATATGTTTGCCGCAATCAGCCCGTAGGTGACATAGGGAGTGATAGTAATGGGATTTTCATCGCGTAAGGGAACCACAGCCTTTTTTTCCTCATCAAAATATTGGCAACACAGTAGCGCATTTATAGCCCAGGTGTCTCCTGTCTAAAGGAAGAGGAAACAAGCCAATCGATTTTAGATTTTGGATTTTAGATTTAAAGAATTTAAGAATTTAAGAATTTAAGAAGGCGACCTCACGGATGTATCCGAGGGCTGGTTAATCGATTTTAGATTTTAGATTTTAGAATTAAAGAATTGAATAATTGAAGAAAGCGACCTCACGGATGTATCCGGGGGCTGCTTATCGGATACTATATTTTTTATTTATGCACGGATGAATCCGGGGGCTTGTACCGCCCTTGGATGTCGCAAGCTTCCTTCAAACCCGCAGTGTCCCGCTGAAATAATAATAAAACCCATTGAATAAAACCCTCCACCTTGCAGTTAGTTGAATATCTGCTTGTTAGTGTTGGGTTTTATATTACCGCCAAGGGGTATATTGTAGGATTGCAGAGCAAGTTTGTAGTTGCGATATTGGTGGAGTTTTAACAAGTCAACACAACTACAAACTTATTTATCCCCTTGCTGATTACATTTTTACAGCGGGGCTAGTCGAAGGTTTAGGCGACTTAATTTCCTGGGAAGCTGCACGGGCGCGGAAGAGTTTAGCAACGACTTGTTCACACTTAGACAAATCCGATTCTATCTCTGTCAAAATGGCAGTTGATACGGGATCTGTGAACTTCACCCGCAGGTTGTTGATATCGACAACACCGGTTTGCAAATCACCGAGAGTGCTCCGCAGCAAGAACGTTTCATCGGTTCCTTGCATCGACGCTTTTAACTTAGCGTATTTGTCAGCAATTTGGGCGGGAATTGAGGGTTTTTCACCGAAATCGTTGAGGCGACTTTCGAGAGCGATGATGTGGTGCTGTTTGTTTTGAATCATTTCTCTCAAGAGCGATCGCAAATCGCTGTCTTGGGTTTTTTCCGCATAATGTTCAAATGCTTCGCAAGCATAGCGTTCCCCTGCGAGGGCGGTATTCAAACCTTTAACTATGTCGCCTTGTGTAGAACCTCCCCAACCATTAGCTAATTTCCACCATTCTGCATTTTTGTCAGTTTCTTCTGGCAAACCGACTGCTTTTCCGCCGTAACCGAGGCGAGCCATAATTGCGGTGGTAAATATTGCTAAATCTCCCGGTTGGCGGGAAGTAATCAAGTTGCCGTCAACTACTAAAGCTTCGTTAATGTAGTTAGCCCCGGCATTGATCATGTCTGTTTTAATTGCCAAGAAACCAGTCGCATTTTTGCCTTTCAGCAAGTCGGCTTCAATCAAAACTTGCGGGCCATGGCAAACAGCAGCGACGAGTTTTCCTTGCTCAAATGCTTCTCGTACAAACCTTACTGTGTTGGGATTAGTCCGCATTGTATCGGGAGCCATGCCGCCGGGAATTATCACTGCATCGAATTCTGCTGGCAATGCTTCTGTGGTAGTTCCGTCAGCTTGCTGGGCAACTTTTCCTTGTTTCCCTGCATACTTTTCGTTTGTCCGCGAACCGAGGACAACTACATCAAAATTTGCTTGTTTTAAGGCGTTGTAAGGAACTAAAAATTCCGAATCTTCAACTCCATTTTCAATGAGTATGGCAACTCGTTTTGTGTTGCCACCGTTATGGGTTGTCATAATCAAATTTCCTCAGACTATCTTTGATATAACCATAAATGATTTATGATTTTTTTATCGTCTTGCTAAAGTGATAAATTAGTTAGTTTTAAAAAGTGTCAGCATGAGCCTTGAGAGGTATTTTACAGTTATTGTCTCAATGCACATAAGAGGCTCCGTTAATGTCGATCGTAGTCCCGGTAGCGTGGGTAGCCAAACCTGACGCTAAAAACGCGATAACATTAGCAACATCTTGAGGAGGAGCTATTTTGCCGATCGGGATATCGCGAATAATACCAGCTTCACCGAACTCCTGAATAAACTGATTAGACATTTCTGTACTGACAAATCCCGGTGCAACTGTAAATGCCAAAATATTATCAGCCGCAAACCCTCTAGCAATACTGCGAGTTAAAGCAACAATAGCACCTTTTGACGCAGCGTAGTGCAGATAATTAGGGTCATCGCCACGAAAAGCAGCGCGACTTGCTATATTAATAATTGTACCGCCCTTGCGAGTTTTAAAATGAAGGATTGCTTCCCGGCACAAGTCGGCAACTGCAACTAAATTAACTTGTAGAGTTTGCTGCCAAGCTGACGACCAAATATCGAACTCGTCCTCTATACCCGCTGACTGCATAATCCCCGCATTGTTAACTAAAATATCAATATGACCCCGCCATTTTAAAGCATCTCGCCACAAAGTCGAGGCAGCGTTTTCCACCCTCAAATCTGCTGCCAATAAATAACAGCGATCGCCCGCAACACTTGCTGCGATCGCTTCAGCTTCTTTCTGACTGCGAAAGTAATGCAAAATCACCTCAGCCCCAGCATTAACCAGAGTCCGCACCGTCACTGCACCAATCCCTTTCGAGCCACCAGTTACTAAAATTACCTTTCCGGTTAAATCAATCATTTTGGAGTTTAGACTAAGCAGGTCAAAAAGTACGATCGCTGTGAGACTAGCGAACAGTTCTCAAGAACGGCAACGGTT
>NZ_JAUBRA010000154.1:0-2921 GCF_036701555.1 Microcoleus sp. Pol10D4 | reverse complement strand
CCGAGTAATCACTTCAGGCTTGAATTTTTAAATTTTATAACCATCAATTCTATTTAAAGACCTGCGGAATGTGGGTTAGAGGGTGCAAAGGTTGTAATTATTCCCGATCGCGATGAACCGGGAATCAAGCACGCTGAACTATTGCATCAAGAATTTCCAGACGCCCTCTGGCTTTATCCCTACCCAAACTCTAAAGCTTGGGAAAATTTACCCAAAAGCAAAGGGTTAGACATCGCCGACTGGATTGACCAACACCAAATAACCGCAGACGATATCAAAGCGGCGATCGGAGAGAAGAAGGTTCTCAAAACTTCCCCGCAGGCAGCCTCGAAAGTTGTCCGCCCCGAACAATTTCAAGTTCCCCACATCTTGGAGCTAGGGGGAGAGATTGAAGAACTGCTAGAGTCCGACCTCAAGAAATCTCAGCTACAGCTTAAAATCTCCGAGCTCGCCCAAAAGTACCGCGTCAGCTCTGCCGATGTCTGGAAAATTTACCGCGAGTTTGAACAAGAGTCCGAGCAAGAAGCTAACAAAGAAGACACGAGAATCGGAATTGAGCAACTACTTGCCTCCAAGTCTGCCAGCGTCAAACTCTCGGAAATCTTCCCCGCATCTCTGGCAGACCCGATCGAAGAAGTAGCGCGACGCATGAACCTCAAACCTGAGTGTTACGCGCTGGCACTGATTTCTGGCGTCTCAAGATTCTTGAAAAATGGCAGCAGCACAATGCTTGTGGAGGAATGGAACAGGTATCGGTGTCGGACTTTTGGCTACTTCGGGGCTCTGATCGCTGAGTCAAGTCAAATGAAGACTCCGATAATGAACGCCATGATTACAGACCCGCTGGCAGCCATGCGGCAAAAGAATCAGGAGAAGTTCAATGCCCAAGAGAAAGCCTATAAAGAGGAACTCGAACAATGGAAAAATAGCAAGGACGAGGACAAGGGCCCCGCGCCTGATGCCCCTGTAGAGACAATTCCCTACATCACTAAAGCCACATGGGAAGGGATAGCGGGCATGGTAGGTCGAAATCCCATTCAAGGGATACTGTGGCTCTGCGATGAGCTTGCAGGATTTTTCAAATCAGCCAACCAGTACCGCAGTGGCAAGGGAAGTGACAAAGAGGACTTGCTGGAATGTTGGAGCGGTAATGGTGCTGTAGTGGCACGTGCAGCCGGCACTACCGTCAACGTCGGTGCTGTCTCCCTTTCTATTTACGGAAACATCCAGCCCAAAGTCTTAGAACCTTTTTTGGGGGATGGCAGTGACGATAACGGAACCTTTGCCCGATTTGACTTTGTACAACAGCCACCAGCCTTAACTCAGATAACTTTAGGGGTGTCAAAGATTGACATCAACCCAATGCTGCAAGCGCTCTACGAAAGGGTGGATGCTATCCCGATGATGCAGTTCGAGCTAGATGAGGAAGCCCGAAAGTTGTTTGTGGACTATTACAACCACTGCCAGCGACTCCGGCTGAATCATCCCAAACAAGGGATGCGGGCGATGTTAGGTAAGGCCGCCGAGAAAGTTGGTCGCGTCGCAACCATCCTGCACTGTATCCACGCATCACACTCAGGTATTGAAGTTTCTCCCAAGATTCCTGCTAGTCAGGTTGCTGCTGCTATCAAGTGGGTTGAGTACACAACTGTGCAAGCTTTGAGCATAAATATTGAGGTTTGCAGTCCCGATGCACTTGAAAGTAATCTCGCCAAAATCATCTCGCTGGCAGAACGCAAGGGGGGCACGGTAACGGCACGAGATGTCTTACTCAGCTTTAACCCAAAATACCGACCCACTTCGCAAAAAATCCGAGACTGGTTCGGAGAATTGATGACCATGAAGTATGGAGAGGTTACACAAAAAGGAAGCAGTATTCTGTTTTCTCTAGATTCAACGTCCACAGTGTCCACAGTAGCTTCAAGCCTATACACAGTAAGCGATACAACTGTGGACAACAACATCCACACCACGTACACAACGTCCACACTTAGCGAACAAAAACACCAAACTTCAGAGGCAACTGTGGACAACTGTGTACGTGGTGTGGACACTAACGTCCACACCCTTAAATCCACTGTAGATAAAGTTTCTAGCCTTAGTGTGGACGGTGTGGACGTTTTTACACCTTCTCCTAAAACCTCTAAGCCCTCAATGATGAGCCGTACTACAGAGACCGCTAAATCTACGGCAACCTCTGCCAAGAAACCTAGAACCTTTGAGATAGGCGATCGGGTTGTAGTCAAGGATGTCGGAGGTCTTTATCAAGGTGCACGAGGTGAGGTTGTAGACAATATCTACAGCAGCCGTGGTGGCATTAGCTACTTGGTCAGGTTCGATAAGCCTGTCAGGAACGTTCTGCAATTCGAGTTTGAACCTTTCGACCTGATGAAGCTTTAAATAGCGACTGCTAGACATTGCACTAGACAACCACTAGACAGCAATGTCTAGCTACTACTAGACAAATGCTAGACACAATGCTAGCCTCTAACTAGACAACCACTAGACAGATGCTAGACATGACAGACAGATGCCAGCTTAATTTGAGATTGGATGGCCGTCGAGACTTGCTCGAAACCATTAAGGATGTCGCAGCAGCAGAGGGTTTGAGCGTCAACGCTTGGGTAGTGCGAATTTTAGAGCAAGCGGCCAACCAGGCAGTCTCAGCGCCGCCAAACCACCATCAAGCACAAGTGTCCGAAATTTCGGACATCGAACCAGTGCTAGACAAATTGCTAGACAGTAAGCTAGACACTTTGCTAGCGGCTAAATTAGCAGGGATTGAAGAACGCTTGGGAAAATTGAGTGCCTGAGTGATGGCAACGATGAATCACTCAGGCAGGAATCATTCGTAACAAGTTAAGCTTGGATGGCAGTTGTCAAGGGGATTTGAGAAGATGCTTCAAAGAAAAAGTAGTCAG
>NZ_JAUBRA010000041.1:0-66304 GCF_036701555.1 Microcoleus sp. Pol10D4 | reverse complement strand
GTCACTACCTGCCTGAGCAGTTAGGCTAACCGTCCCACAAGCCTTTTGGCTTGTTTTAGGTTAAACGAATCGCACTTTTCTTTTGAAATTGAGGCCGCTCCCGATGTCTTGGATGATTTCGCATCCGGGGTAGCGAGACAGAAGAAAGTCAGCCTGTCGGAGAAGGTCGGCTTTTTGACTTCGACTGCTAACTCTGGCGTAGAGGATGGTTGGTTTAGTAGATGGAATATTGAAAACTGAGTCGCAGTCGTACCGTCGCTGTCCTGACGGCGTTCGGTACGCTTTGATTTTCCCTTCTTTTTCCCACCGCTAAGCGTGTTTTTGAACATACTCCAAGTCGTTGAATAGCGATTCTTGGTGGTACATATGTGGACATATTGGGTTTGGCTAGGTGAATTATTCCAGTATACACCAATTGTCTGACTTGTGACGGGAATGTCTAAGGAAATGTTGTCCTAGGAATTACTCTTGTAGCCAAGCAGTCAAATGGTCAATTGTCTCTATGGCAGCAGCAATTTTTTCGGGAGTAGGTATCTTTGCTCTTGAGTTTTCCATATCGCAATATTAGACAACAGGGGAGGTACTTAGCAAGACTTCAAAAAAATTTAAGCCGAAATAAAGCACAAACTCGTTCGGATTTGATATTAAACCACAAAAAGTTAAGGGATTAAGCGCGAGAAGATATCCCCTAACGGGAGAAGTTGAAAACAATTAGCTTCTCAAAGGTTATGGACTCTAACACGACTTTAATTGGCTTCTCAAATACTTGCTCTAAACCTGACAACGCTCCCCCCAGTGAAGTCAAAGAAGTGGTAGCGGTAATTTTTCCTTTTCTCACTCCGCCTCCTTTCGCTCAACTTCCCTTTAAAGTAGGCGATATCGTCAAATCTGGCAACCATTACGGCACGATAACAGCCCTCCATCAAACCGATAGACCTGTAATAATTACTTGGGATGCTAGTAACAACGAAGATAGTTTTTCCTGGAATTATACCTTAGATGAAATTCGGGTGCTTAAAATATCCCTTGTGCCTCTGTTTATTCCTCAAAAAACTACTGGAGAACTTCCCGCTTGCACAACAATCGTACTAGCTAATTCGCAACAACTACAATTCAGTAACCCCACTACTTTCCAAGTAGAATCGCTCACTGAACATCACATTCTCATATTTACTCTTGACCACTATTATCTCTTTCCCATCAACTTGTTCCCTGGCTACCCAACAAGTTGTGCCATAGATGTTTTTACACCCGAACAATTAGAAGCCAGTCGCTTTTTGTCTTTCAATGACCTAAAAATTAGGGCTAAGACCCATTTATTTTTTGAAGTCCCCGACAATTTCTTAGAAATTGTCCTACCAATTCAAAAGCAGCAAATCAAAGAGAAATTGACTAAACAATTGAGTACAGAAAGTTATCACATGCTCGACTTTGATATTGCTTGGGAAGAAGCCTGGGAATATTGCCTTAAACATTTAGCTAAGAAACATGGATGGAGTGGTTTTCGAGAGGGCGATTGCCTCGAACAACGCCGAAATCAAGTGGAACAAAGGGGAATAGTTATTAGTTTGAATATTCAGGCACTACGCCCATTTCAAATTCAATGGGACAGTGGAGAAATTCAAAGCTACAGCTTGACTGAACTCAAAAGTTTAGGCATTACTCATATCCCAACTCTTATTAAATTATCGCCCAATGTTGCTTACCAAGTTAGCGAAGACGGCTCTTACTTTAAAGCTTGGATTGGTTTCCGTACTAAAGCGTTAGCTAAGGCTTGGCTAATAGTTATTAAAAAGCTAGTTGGTCGCCTTAGCTACCTAATTGATTGCCAAATTCCAGAACTTCAACATACAGGTTCTAAATACGAGTATGTTGTAGAAACTCCCCGACATAAAACTTTAAAGAAGCGCTTAGAAGCTCTGCGGGAAGTGGCTGAACTTGATTTAGAAAAGATGCCAAAATGATGGGAATTGGGAAGAAAATTGGCTATTCTGTAACCAATGTAAATGCGATTAAAAACTCTGTTACCAATCCGGAAGATAAATCGCCTAGCGGCGAAAAATGTTGACTTTCTCTACTTATAAATACCAACAACAAGGAGCAATCCGAGAAAGTCAGGGTTTACTACACCACTTCAATTAAAAGTGCTGACGAGCTAAAAGTTAGAAGATGAAAAAGATGAAAGAAATCAATATTTGGTCTGGATGCAGCATCGGAATTGGGGCAGCATTAACTAATCCCACAGAGTTAGCTTTTAGAAAAGGAAACCTCAAGAATCACTACCCAGTTGAGTTCAATGGCAAGGTTTTCCGTGATGCTGAAGCTGCTTATCAAAATCACAAATTTGGACATTTGCAACAAGATATGACAATAATGACAGAAATTATTGTTGCGAAACTTCAACAACATCCACGATTATTAAAAACAATCGCAAAATATGGTGGAGTTGCTTGGCTTGAACAATGCAATCACATTGTTGGTGTGCGCGGCTCTCGTTGGGAAGGTCAAGGCAGAAAAAGCAATTTCATTCAATGCTTGATTTCAGCTTATATCTTGGTGTGTTAGTAAGAAGCAATTGCATTCTTCACAAAGACTCAAGGAGTAATCTTTGAGTCTTTTACTGGCTATCCAAAAATTTGAGGAATTTTACCATGAACAAAATAGTAATGATTTCTGGCAGTCGTTCCATCCAGGAATTGCCATCAGAGGCTCATACATCTCTCAATCGCATCATTGAACTAGGGTTTGAAGTCAGAGTCGGTGATGCGCCTGGAGTTGATAGCTTAGTTCAGCAATACTTGCGGTCTAAGAACTACGAGAAAGTTTTGGTTTACTATGCCTTGTTTAGCGGCAATGGCAAACCCAGAAATACTTCTGGTTATCCAGTTGTTGGTATTAGCGGAAACTATAGCGCTCGCGACATCGAAATGTGTTCGCATTGTGACTACGGATTAGCCATTTGGGATGGACATAGCATTGGCACAGCAGTGAATATCAAACGAGTTAAAAAGACCAAAGTTGTGATTGTTTAACAACTAACAACAGCAGCAAAATCAGCTCAGAATTATCATAAAATTCAGAGCTGATTTTTAATTAAACAATACTTCGTACAACTTTTGTTATTAATGACATAATCAGAGTTTTAGGTAAGTTCCACTAAGGAAAAATCAACCATTCTAGCCATTTTTTCTGAAAATAGGAACTATTGTTATAAGTCAATTTTGATTTGAATGTTCCTCCTACTCCCCCTCAAGCTAGCGCTTATTAGGATGCGAACGAATTAGCATTACTGTACACTAATGATTCAAACTTTACTAGAACGACCGCAGGAATTTAAACAAATTCCCTTTACTCTCAAGCCGCAGCAGCAGCAAGCACTCGACAATTTGAGAACATTTGCAAGCAGCACTTCCGCATTCTTCTTGCTTTGCGGTTATGCAGGCACGGGAAAAAGCACACTTATTTTCCTTATAATCAAAGAACTCTTAGCTCAAAGCAAGCGCATTGCCCTCACAGCACCCACTAACAAAGCCGTCGGTATCCTCAGAAAAATGGCAGCATCTCAAGGCATTTTCGGAGTAGATTTTATGACGATACACCAGCTTTTAGGCTTAGGCATGGTTCGCAAAGAACAAGAGAAAGTCTTAGAACAGACAAGCTGTTGTTACCTCCACCTCTATGATATCATTTTCCTCGATGAATGTTCGATGGTTGGAACTCAATTGTGGTCTTGGATTGAGCGCAGATTTGAACATACTCTCTTCAATCAGCGGAAATTAATTCTCATGGGCGACCCAGCGCAACTTAATCCTGTTGGAGAAAAGCGCTCGCCTGCTTTCAATATTGCCAATAAAGCTGTATTAACTCAAGTAGTTAGACAAGCTGGAGAAAGCCCCGTCCTTGATTTTATTACGGAATGTCGCTCATTTGTCAAGAGTAAAACAGATGTCTTTTTGCCACATCCGAATTACAACTCATTAGACAAATCTAACGGTGCATTCAAAGTTAAACCAGAAGCACTCATCCAATATGCTATCAAAACCATCAAGCGAGAATTTGCCTCAAATCCTGATTGTTTCCGGATTTTGTGCTGGACAAACAAGCGAGTCAACTATTACAATCAGGCTGTTCGAGAACAACTTTATGGTCGAACAACTGCCAGATTTATATCTGGAGAAAGGTTAATTACTAAGAAACCAGTTCTGGCTCCTGATGGTAAGACTGTGATTTTAGCCACATCAACTGAATTTACCATACAGGAAGTTGAAATAAGTCAGCACTACGGCTACCGAGTATGGCTGTTGAAGATTGTGACTGATGATGGTCTATTTCGGCAAATCTTTGTGCTGCATGAATCGGAAAGTAAGCGCTACCAAGCTGAATTGAAAGAGAAACTCAAAAGTGCCAAACGTAATGGATTTCTCTGGCGGAAATATTACTGGTTTAAAGATGACGTATTTGCCGAAGTTGACAATTGCTTTGCCCTGACTATTCACAATTCTCAAGGTAGCACTTTTGATGAAGTTGGTTTGGACAGCAATGACATTTTGACTCGACTTTTGGTAGGCAAGGAAATGAGCAGCCAAGAGAAACTTAAAGAGTACCACCGTCTTTTATATGTTGGAACAAGTAGATGTCGCCAACGAATACTATTTGTCCCTCCTAATTCATTCAGAGTGCAACGAGTATTAGCTCAATTTTAGGGGAAGGGGAAGGGGAAGGGGAAGGAAAGATAAATTTTCGCTTTTTTGAGTTGAACTTTCTTCTCTCAGGACTTACGCACACGATGCCAGAAATCGGGTTTCTTCGTAGATATCTAGTTGAGAAAGCAACAATTTTTCAGAGAAATCCGGTTTATGAGCGTAAGTTCTGTTATCTCACTTATCAAAATCTAAATAATCAGTTTGCTTCAACTTGAACATAACGCGAGTTTACTGAACTTGTTCCACCCTTTCCCCTCCCCTTCTCTTAACCTTCTCCTTCCCCTTCCCCTTCCCCCTCCTCACTGCTATCGCAGCGACCAATTAAATTCTTGACACCCGACTAATTATTATGGCCAAATCTCGACTTTCTGGAACACCTTCTAAAGAGGAAGTAGTGGAGAGAACAGCTAAGAAAAAACCCTCAACTGTAACAGGCACTAATTTGACTCCTACTACGAAGCCATCAGTCAAAAAAACAACTAAGCTTTCTTCTCCCCTACCCAAAACAACACAAATAGAAGAAGTAGAAGCGAACTACATTACAGATAATAGAACTTCTACACCTTCTGACACTCCAACAAATTCCACTCCTGAAACCCATCTCAATACTGAAATCACAGCATCTGTCACTCCGAAACCTTCCCCATCGGCTGTTGAAATTACCTGTGATTTAAGAGAACTCAACGATTACATACAGACACTCAAAAGCATCATTCCTAGCAATACCAGTCATCCTATTTTGTGCAATATCTTGATTGAGGCTGATGCCGAAAATCAACAACTGCACCTCACTGGTTACAATTTGGAATTTGGAATGCAAGTGAATTTTGACGCCAATGTCAATCAACCCGGAAAACTCACCCTTCCCGTACCTATACTCGCTGATATTCTGGGGAAATTTCCGAACGGCCGCCTTACCTTAAAGAGTTCCTTTGAAATTATCAAAGGAAGTGACATTCCCTCTGTCAGTGCGACTTTAAGTTCATCAAATAGCAAGCACGTTATTCGCGGGTTAGCTGCGGATGAATTTCCGACTATCCCTAGTGTTAAACAAAAACTCGTAACACTTCCTGCTAGTGTATTAATCGCTGTCCTCAAAGCTAGCTTATTTGCTGTTACTTCTGAGGAAACCAAACGCATTTTGATGGGAGCTAACTTTCAACTGAGTCATGACGCAGACAGAGGACTTAACCAACTAAGAGTGTGGACGACTGACGGGCATCGGGTAGCTATGATTGTCGGATTGAGTGAAAGCAGCAATTCTCAGTTTTTGAACTTTCAAACAGTAAATTTTACTGTTCCCGCTAAGGTACTCCGGGTATTGGAGCGTTCTGTAAATGCCAGTGACAAAGTTACGATTTATTATGATGGTTCGGCAGAACAACCTAGCAAATTTGTGGCGTTTGAGTGGAATAATTTGCGACTAACAGCGCAGTTACTGGAAGGAAATTACCCGAAATGCGACCAAATTATTGCTCCTTATCGGTCTGAACTTAGTCATCAAATCGTAGTTGAAAGACTCAGCTTTTTAAAAGCTTTAGAGAGGTTGGCTACTCATAGCGACAAGTCTCATATCACAGCAATTTTTGACTTTGATTTAGAGGCGCAACAAGTGCGAGCATCACTCAACAATACTCTCAGTTCTGGTACTGAGACAGTTGACGCCAAACTCTGGGGTTGTGACTTTCGGCTCAAGTGCGATATCCGCTATTTGATTGATACAATTAAAGCTGTTTCTAGTTCGGATTTGCGGCTGCTGATGGCAACTCCTACGGCTCCTCTACTGATTGTACCTTTTGGCACGCCAGCTTCAGGTACAGAGGCGTTAGAGTGCGAATACGTTGTGGCTCCGCAAGAATAATCGTGCATATGGGGAGTGGCATCTAAATTGGATGCCCTCTCTACAAATTACTCTATGAACGGCGATCGCATCTATCAAGTTGATATGTACACCGGGGCAGAAGTCAGGCATTCCCGATTGCGATCGCTGTCATACGATTCCGTCAACGATCACCCATTGATAATCACTCTCACGAGCGCGGTGGAACAGGCTGCTGTGAGTAATCAATTGCCAAGTCTAAGGCTGCTTCTTGATAAAGTTGTCCCAAAACCTCAGATAAATTCACAACAGGTTCTTGCTCTAATGGCTGCAAAGGAAACAAGAATTGGGGAATCGATTCACGCACATTAAACGGGTAGAGTTCAGCTTCGGGACGGAGATTAGCCCGACTGACCAGAATGCGGTAGTCTGAGCGAATCGAAACATCCATTGGTATAAAGTTTCCCATTCTTAGCAGATCGATTTCAACTAAGTGAGTAGCCCTGTTCAACACTTTTTGTCGTTTGGTGAGGTACTTTTCTCGACCTTCACCCACTCCTTTATTCTTAGGAGAGAGAACTTCTACCACCGTTACCACCTTTCCAGTCTTGACCTCCCGAATCTCCAGATAGCGTTCGGTAATTTCTTCAGTCAATCGTGGCATCAAGTTACGTATGCTTTATTTCAATACCAAATTCTCTAAAAAAACCATATATCCAGCACGTCTAAATGATGAATCGTACAACGGATTTAGACTTGCTATATATCCCCCTCATTCTTCCCCACTCCCCACTCGTTCCCCTCCCCTATCGGGGAATAGTTACCAGAACTATTCTAACTACTCCCATGTACCAACCACTGCACCTCAAATACCGACCAAAAAACCTCCAAGAATTAGTGGGTCAAGACACCATCAAAACAACCTTGACCAATGCCATCACCTCCGACAAAATTGCTCAAGCTTACCTGTTTACTGGCCCCAGAGGAACAGGCAAAACCTCAACCGCTCGCATCCTTGCTAAATCCCTCAATTGTTTGAATAGCAAAAAGCCAACCGCCACTCCTTGCGGAGAATGTTCAAGCTGCAAAACCATTGACTCCTGTTCAAGCTTAGACGTAACTGAAATCGATGCTGCTTCACATAATGGCGTGGATGATGCCAGAGAATTAATACAACACAGCAACTTTGCGCCAGCGATGAGCCCTTACCGCATCTGGATTTTAGACGAGTGCCACCAACTCAGTACCAGCGCTCAAAATGCTCTCCTCAAATGCCTTGAAGAACCTCCGGCTCATGTGGTGTTTATTCTCTGTACGACTGAAGCACATAAAGTCCTGCCGACAATTATCTCCCGCTGCCAAACTTTTAACTTCCGAGCCTTGTCAGTTGATGCTATTGTCGGACAATTGCACAAAATTAGCTCCACTGAATCTATTGAGATCGCAAGTGAGGCGATGCGGGCGATCGCTCGTACCTGCGACGGAGGGTTAAGAGATGCCCTGCAATTACTTTCTCAGCTTTCACTGCTAAACTCAGAGATTACCCTAACTCAAGTTGCCGAAGTATCTGGCAGCATCAGCGAGCAAGACTCGATCGCCCTTCTCAAAGCCATTCATTCTGGCGATACCTTAAGCGTACTGCAATCTTCGAGAACGCTCATTGACAGCGGCAAAACCCCCAAACTGATTCTCAGCAGCTTGCTAGCAGCAATGAGAGATTTGCTCATTGTCAAATCAACGCGCCACTGCCAGAATTTAATTGCAGGGCCAGTAGGCTATTCACAACTGCGCTCGCTCGCTCTTCATCTCGATTTTGAAACAATTGATGCGGCTTGTACACAATTGCAAAAATCAGAATTTCAATTGAGAACTAGCACCAATGCTGCTACCTGGTTAGAAGTCTGTCTGCTGAACTTGATGCTGTCAAGCAAACCTGCGGCCAAGGAAATGCGATCGCCTGCAACTTCCCAATCTGATCGGCATGACAAATTTGATAAAACCCCTCAAAAACTAGAGGCAGATTCTCTTGACTTCGAGACAACTTGGGCGCAAGTAGTAGCAGCAGCTAAACCAGGAAATCGTAGCCTCTTAAACCGTGCTCAAATTGCCGAACTTTCGGCTGATTCATGTGTGTTAGCAGTAGAAAGAAAATACGCGAACAAGTTTCAGAGTCACCTTGAATGCGTGCAGCGGATGGTTACTAAAGCTTTAGGCCGCTCTGTTACTGTAACTGTCAAACAACAGGAGGAATTAGCAGCATGATTAGCATCCTAATTGGGAATGACACCTACGCAATTGAACGAGAAGTTGAAAAGTTTAAGACTCAAACTCATCCTCTCTGGCGAGATTTCAACATCCACCGCTTCGATGCTTCTTCCCTGGATGCAGCCCTCTCTGCTGCTGCTTCAGTTCCTTTCGGCGGTGGAAACAAACTTATTGTCGTTGAAAATTGCGATTTCAAGCAATTTGGAGAAATGGGGCTAGAATTGCTGCAAATTTTGCCCCAGTTACCTGTTACAACGCACTTAGTCTTCACTGCTGCTGTTATCGACAAACGGCTCAAGGTAGTCAAGCATTTATTGCTGTTTGGTAAACTTAAGGAGTTTACTCTCATTCCCCCTTGGCGTACTGATTTGATTGAAAGTGCGATCGCTACTACTGCTAAACAAAAGAATCTTTCAATTGCCAGAGATGCTGTCAGCTATCTAGCAGTAGCAATTGGCAACGATTCTGCTAGAAGAGTCAGTGAACTAGAGAAATTAGCCATTTATGCAGCAGGCGCTCGCATTACGAAAGAATCTGCTAAAATCCTCGTTCCAGCTACCACAGCCAACTGTTTTCAACTGGCAGAAGCTCTTTTAAAAGGTCAAGCAGTCGGGGCAATTAAGGTGCTTGATGAATTGCTATCTCGGGCAGAGTTTCCTTTAGCAATTATTGCTACTCTTCAAACTCAGTTTAAAACTTGGCTGTGGGTAAAAGCTACTCTGGATTCCGGGTGCAAACTTTCTGATAGTGAAATTGCTAGTATGTGCGGAATTAGTAACCCCAAACGGCTGTATTTCCTCAAGCAGGAGGTTAAGGAAGTATCTGCTAACTCCTTAAGTCGATCGCTCTCCATTTTGTTTGATTTAGAAATTGCCCTCAAAACCGGAGAAAAGTCTGATTCAATGTTGCCTGCTTTGCTCAGAATCACTCAACTCACTAAATAACAGAAAAGGCTGCCGAATTAAATTAGCAGCCTTTTACAGCGTATCCCAGATTTCTGGAGTGCAGTAGGGACACGGCATTGCCGTGTCCCTACGTGGATTTATCGCTCCGGGATGTACTTCATAAACGTGGAATCTGCTGTATTAGTCCTGTTTTTTTTGTTTTGGGGTAGCGATCGCCACTCTAACATTCTTCTTTTCCTTCTGCTATATTTTTAGGGACTCAATCCCAAACTTAACCTCACTTCTTGCGGGACTTCTTTGCAAAACTTTAATGCTTGACGTGCTGTATCCTTTTTCTACCTATCGGTAGTAAGAGAGAAAAAATTCATTCTTAGAGTGACCGATGCCTCCCAATTATATCAACCTTCTTTCCCAACTAATAGCCAGACATGATTTTCACCAAAATAACTTTCCAGAAGCAAGCCACTTGCAGCCAACTGCAACAGCCGATTTGTGTGAGTTTTTAGGCGAAGAGGTTATTTATCAGACAATCGCTACTGCTATAACTCCTAAGCTCTACAAAATTCCTCAAGACTTGCCGCCTTCAATAATTTCTGCTTTGCACAGCCAAGGCATTCAACAGCTTTATTCGCACCAAATTAAAACACTCAAAGCCGTGCGCCAGGGCAAAGATGTCATCCTCAGCACAGCAACAGCTTCTGGCAAATCTTTAAGTGCGTACTTGCCTATTTTAGAGGGCATTCTCCAACATCAATTTACTGCACTCTCTATTTATGGCTTGAAAGCTTTAACAGCCGACCAAAGTCAAAAACTTGCCGATTTGCTCCAACTGATTCCTGAGCCTGCCCGCCCGCGCCTTGCCCTTCTAACTGGAGATACTCCTCCCAAAACCCGAGAACAATTATTAGCTGCAAATCCCAGCATAATCAGCGCAACACCAGAGTTAATTCACTATGCGCTGAAAGGCGTTCATTGGAGTCAGCCTTGGCAGCACTTTTTAAGTCGCCTCCGCTATATTGTCCTAGATGAAGCTCACACTTTTAACGGAGTTTACGGAGCTAACATGGCTAGCTTAATTCGCCGATTAAAATTGGCAGTAGACGAGCGCGGGGGTTCTTCTCAAAAACTGCAATTCCTGATATTGAGTGCTACAGTTGGCAATCCCGTTAAATTAGCAAAGTTACTATCTGGTAGAAGTCGAAAGCGAAATATCAATAAACCCGAGCGGTTAGTTTGGATTAACTCTAGCGGAGCTGCTGTCCCAGAACGGCAATTAATTGTTACTAAACCGACTCATGATGCTAATTCCGATGTTGCTCGCATCATTATGTTTTTGTTGCAGCAAGGGCAAAGTGGAATTTGCTTCGGTAACGGCAGACAAGCAATTAAGAACTTGTGGGTCACTTTTAAGCAAGAAGCTGTAACTCAAACTAACTCGGGAATTGAGTCGCAAGTAGCAATTTTCTACGGCAGTTTAACAAGCGAGCGCCGCAGGGAAATTATTAACTCTTTGCAGTCAGGAACAGTTAAGTGTATCCTCAGCACTAGCGCTCTCGAAGCGGGAATTGATTTGCCTCAACTTGATTTTGCTATTATTAGGGGATGGCCGGGAAGCTTGCAAGCTTTCAGGCAGAGGGCTGGCCGGGCTGGTCGCGCAAACTCCGGTTTAATTGTCTTCATTCCCATTGCACAATCACCTTTGGATAACTATTTTGCCGAGCGCCCTGAATTGTTGCTGTCGGCCGAATCTGAATTGGTGAGCTTTAATGCCAATTATCCCATAGATATTGCCAAACATTTGATGTGCGCGGCTGTCGAAACAGGCATTCCTGCCAATAAGCTCAAGCACTACTTTGGCAAGAGCGCTCATATAATTGCAACGGCTTTAATTGAGCAAGGTGTTCTTCACAGAAGCCGGGATAAATTATGGGCTAAAGGCTTTCCCCATAAAGATGTAAACTTTCGAGGGGGAACGGGTTCTAGCACGATACAACTGGTGGATGCGGATACTCAAGAAGAGATTGAACTCCTCAGTGCGGAGATTGCTTATCGAGAGGTATTTCCTGGTGCTATTTACCGCACGCAAAACTCAGACGGCTGTTTGGTGACTTATACTTCGCGCTCGCTCTTGAATGGCAAAGCTATTTTGCAAAACACCCCTGAAACTCGACTGTTTACTGTAGCGATTAGCCACACTGATACCAGCCTCAAGCAGAATTTGAGTTTGCCTCAACAAATCCCGTTGGTTATTCCAGAAGTTGAAGGAAATGTTCCAACCAATTCAACGGATAGTAAGGCAATTCCAGCTCAAGCTATTTTGGAACTGGTTTGGGGAGAAATTAGCCAACTTGTTACTGGTTATCAATTATTAACTCGCAATTACGAGTTAACTTGTCTCAATAGAAAGTGTGTCAATTACAAAGAGCATTTACCAAAATGTACTGCCTGTCCTGTTTGTGGCAAGAGAACTCGCTCTGCTGAGCTAACATCGGTTCTTAATGAGGTAAACTTTGAGCAACCTTACGAAATAAAATTTGCGACTCCTGTACTGCAAATTAGTTTTAATTCCCCGGTTGAATGTTATCTGCAACAGGTAGTAACAGCTACTCGCCAGGAATTGCTTCAATCTCAACAGCAGATTCCGCCCGGATATCAGCAATTGTGGGAGTACCCCGCGAATTTGTTGGCTATTCACAGTTTCGGCCATCAAATTTTAGCCGCTTTACCTCTGACTATTTTGGGTTCAGCTAATGATGTGAATTTTCTGGTAGAGAAGAGAGGTGCAAATGACTATGCAGGACTCTTTTACGATTTAGCAGAAGGGGGTTCGGGAACCTCGGAAGCTATTTTTCGTTCTCTCCCTCAATTAGCTCATGCGGCTGCTGAGTTAGCCCGCAGTTGTTCTTGCAGTTCTGGCTGTCCTAAATGTTTGATTCAGTCGGGATGCCCTGATGGCAATAAAGCTTTACTTAAGCAGGTGGGGCTGCTGCTGTGCGAAGCATTTTCTACTCCTTAAATATCAAAAAATGGGTGGAATAGACGGCTGAGAAAGGGGAATAGGGAGAGAGAAATAGGGAAAATGGGAGTGGGAATAGAGTGTAGCTTTTTTGTGTGAAAATAGCTACACTCTATTTCCCAAATTTTTTTACTGTTTTTATTAAACAAGACGCTGCTTGCATCAACATAGAATTGTGCGAACCGCTACTGCGGTTTTTAGGGGTGCATTTTTCAGACTTGTACTTATGAAAAACAAGCTTGTCTTACCAGTCATTGACTCCAAGACTAGAGAGTCAACGCTGTTACATTTCAGAAAGCAACCCTATAAACAAAAGAAAAAGCAAGCTTTAATTCCCAACCTCAAACGAGATTTAAAGCCGGGCTGGCTTTTAACAATTGTCGCACAAATAGACCGATGTTTATGGGGAAGGTGGGATTATTGGGCTTTGTGTCAAGCTGTCCCCGCTCATGCCTGGATGCGGTGGAAGATGGAGCCAATGCTAGCCATTCTGGAAAACAGAAAACCCGAAAGCTTACCCAAATTTGTAATTGAGGAAACTTTGCCAGCAGAACCGATTCCCCAAATCGAATGGCAGCATTCTCCTACCGCAGAAGCCATGCTAGATAACACTCTCAATTGCATTCCTCAACATGGAGAATGGAAAACTTGGTCGGCTTGGGACTATTTGGAGTTTTTCTTGGACTGGGTTTTGTTCGCATTCGGACATCCAGCTTACAAGATTTTACCCAAAGAACCCGCCGGCTGTGAAGGTGCATCAATGCGTCTTTATCAGATGTTTGACCTGTCAATTCTTATGCTGTATCCTGAAGATTATATGGGCAGACTGCTACCCCAAATTTGCGGAAAGACTGCTCAAAAAAGTTCAGGGTTTTATCCTACACCCTTAGCTTTGTGTCAGTTGATATCTAAGTTAGTCAGTGGTGATAAGACAGAGCGAATTTCCAGCTTCAATGAACCTGCGTGCGGTACGGGTGCTTTAATGTTAACACAGTCGAATTACTGTCTGAGCGGTATCGGTCAAGATGTAGATCGTACTCTATTAAAATGCGCTTTGTTTCAGTTTTATATGTTTTCACCTTGGCTGGCTGTTCCGATTTGGTGGTTGGGTCAAACTGATTTGCTCCTTGGCAATACTTTAAGTAGCGATCGACCCGAATCAATAAACGCTGCTTACTGGTATAATGAGTGGTTTGAGCCAGTCGAGTCTCAGGCTAAAAATGATACTGATTGTCCAGTCGAACATGAAATAAGTTCAGGAGAAAGCTCAGAAGTTATTGACTTGAATGATCAGACATCAATTCACTCTAATCCAGTAGTTCAAGAAGTTATTAAGGGCAAACGCCGACCCAGAAATACGACAACATCGCCTCATCAATTTACGCTGTTTAATTTGGACGATTTCTAGCCCAATAGCTACCTATTGAACAATTGTTGTGGTGTAGGTGAAGAGTTGAGTTCAAATCACCTCTACGTTATTCTCATTGTTACGAACCAAGCTACCGATATCGTTGGTAAGCTATCACGCATGAGTTCGGAATTCGGAAAGCAACAAGCCGAATATAACGCTGTCAGACACTCAGTTGTGAGCGCGACTACACAACCAATTTAGGGTGCATAGACACCAGAACCTCTATCTGTCAAGGCAGATGCGCCCTAAACGCCTGCTAATTTAGGGTGCATCAACGCCAAAACCATTAATCTATCAATGCCTATGCACCCTAAATGACTCGCTTGCTTTAGAGTGCATAAACGCCAGAACCACTAATCTATCAATGTCTATTCACCCTAAACATCGGTAATTTAGGGTGCATGGATGCCAGAACCATTAATCTATCAATCGCTATGCACCCTAAACGCCGATAATTTAGGGTGCATAAACGTCAGAACCACTAATCTATCAATCGCTATGCACCCTAAACGCCGATAATTTAGGGTGCATAAACGTCAGAACCACTAATCTATCAATGTCTATGCACCCTAAACGCCGATAATTTAGGGTGCATAAACGCCAGAACCACTAATCTATCAATGTCTATGCACTCTAAAAAACTTAAGGCTTGAGCTTGCCCAGATAGAACGAATGATGCGTGCCGCCCTTACGAAACCTTAAGTAGGCATAGGGGCCACATCCTTTGATTGTCTTGGATTCGATGTATCCCCTACTACCGCGCGCACCGGTAGCAGCCATTTTTTCTTCTCGTTTATCTTCCCAGTCTGAGTCGGCTTCCAATTCCGACAACCTTTTCTCTTCAGCTTCAATTAGCACGTCAATTGCATCCTTCAGGTACTTGAGGTCTTCCAGCTTGAGTTGATAGCAATCCTGCAACACACTGTGCAGCGTTGGAGTTTTCACGGAACAACTGCGCTTTTTGGGCATAACCAGTCAAATTTAGGGGGCAAGCAATCGCACACTCCGCAAACCTTGAGTCAATGCACCCTAAACTGATAGAGCGCAAGCGGGCTGAAGTTTCCACTCAAACCTCGTGTCTTGTACAATTTTTAGTATTGGCTTACTGCTTGTTAAAACTGTAGCACAGATATAAGGTCGAACATGGGACGGAAACAGAAATCGCCTTCAGGTATTATTTTTCGGGCGAGAGTTGCGCAACAGACACCAGAAAAACTTGAAAAGCTTGCAGCTTCGATGGGTCACTTGTACGGAGGTAAGGGGAAACCCGGTGCCATACTGGATATGCTGGCATCTGGAGATTTGGTTCTCGTACCCAAAACCGCAACAGATGTCATAAAATCTGTGGCACAGTTTTTGGAAGAAACCTCGCCGTCGGCCGTCAAATTGGATCGTAAGCGGGGGGACGGTACTCAAACAATTCCTGCGGGGTCACAGCAAATCTAGACCGGTCTATCCCTGATGTTGGTAAAGCAAACGATGCTTGATTGCGAATCGCTTGAATGTCCTCAGAACTCCGTTCAGAAGACAGCACAAACTGAGTCCTTTGATAGCGCAAGTCAGCAATTGTTACCTCCCTGGGCTTCCCTTTACAAATGGTGAGTGCTTGGGAAACAGCTAATCGTCTCTAATCTCACACAAGATTGGATTAAAACTGTGCGTTTTTTTCCACCTGCTTATAAGCGGATACTACTTATTTAGTTAAAATACCTTGCTTGAATAACACTTCAGTTAGTGGCAAAAATGCTTTTTTAAAGTAAAAAAAACATAAATTGGGCTTGCTTTCAACTAGGAAATTGGTAATTTTTTTTCCATGATTCTACAAGAAAAGGCGAGGCAGTGTCAGGCGATTGCCTGACCGGAGTATTTTTGCTTAAAGACTATCCAATCGAACGCGAGGTATAAATATTCTCAACATTGCTTCATGCTCTGTGACAGTTGAGGGTGCAGGATGTGGGCTATAAATTTTTAATCCCATTCCGCACTCCCGGACTTTTTCTGTGGCGATCGCCGCTATTGCTCAGCCTTTTATAATCTGAGCAATGTACCTCCTTACTCTATCAGATCTCAATCAAACTATTCATACTAGCCCACTACAAGAGCCACCTCTTGTTCCTTCCTATCTCCAAGAACGCTTGCAACTGCTTGTCAAGCAAATTTTAATGGGATTACCTGTCGAGCCAATTCTCAACAGTCACCCCCAGTTCCAGCAGTGGGTTTTCCAACTCAAAGAACTATCGCCATCACTGTTTTTACCGCAGCGAAAACTGTTTGTTGACATTCCAATTCAAACAAAACTAGACCGAACAAAAAGGGGAGTGACAGAAGAAAATTCTTCCCCTTCTCCTCCATTTAAAGTGATACAAGTCCGTACAAATGTGGGTTTAGTCAAAGGAACACCCAGACTATTTGAGTGGGCGATTCGCCATCCTGTACTGACTTGGCAAGACCGAGTTAAGTTATGGGTAGCTGCCGAATTCTTCGAGATCGAGCCTCACAAGCTGCAACTGATTATTTTGGCACTGCACCCGACTCAACAAGCAGAAAAAGTTCTGTTTGCCTGGGACAGCAAGCAACACCGACAAACTCAAAATTGGCTTTTGACTACCATTGAACGAGAGACAGAACAAACAGTTATCAAGCTCAATGGTCATCTAACACCTCAACCGAAGAAAGTAGCAACAGCTATCAATTTGGATGAAATCAACGAAGTATCGATATAATCAGTTCACATTTTATTACCATCCTCCTATCGAGAGACATCCACCTTCCGACGAAATTGCCCCCAAATAAATACTTTTCTTCTCTCCATAGGAGGATGACACTCTTTAATATGAGGAAAAACAATAGACTATGGATAAAATGTAGTAGGAATCTTAGCCGTGACTGCAACTACCGCCACCCAACCAAAAACAAGCCAACTAAAAACCATCCTGATAGTTGAAGATGACCCGATGATGCAGCTCGGTCTACAGCATATCCTCAATAACCAACCCCATTTAACAGTTGTCGCCCAAGCTGTTAACGGCAACGAAGCCGTCAGTGCCGCGCTGCAACACCAACCAGACATCGTGCTGATGGACATTGACTTACCCGGAATCGACGGTATTGCAGCCGCGCAGCAAATCAGAGCCGCACTGCCGCATACTCGCATCCTGATGCTCACCCACCACAGCAATCCAACTCAAGTTATGGCGGCTTTGTCAAGCGGCGCTCACGGCTACTGCGTTAAAGGCACTAACGCAGAACAACTTCTAGCAGCGATTACGACTGTGCAAGAAGGTGGCAGTTACCTAGACCCTAAGATTGCCGACTGCGTGCTGCAAAATCTCAAAACGCCACTGCCCGAAAGCTATGCGAATGACGACATCAAGCTGACTGAACGGGAAATGCAGGTTTTGCAGCAGCTAGTTGAGGGTAAAAGCAATAAACAAATCGCTGCTCAACTAGGAATGAGCGTCCACACCGCCAAAGGTCATGTAGAGATGATTATAGCTAAATTTGAAGCGAGCGATCGCACCCAGGCTGCCGTTAAAGCACTGCGTTTGGGGCTGGTTTAGCCGTTGGAATGCACCTTCTAATTGTTCTAAAAAAAGTGGTTTTTGAGACCTAGCTATCGCGTAGCAAATTATGGCATCTTGTCAATCTTCAAACTTTGGCAATGTCAACCAAAACCTCGCTCCTTTTCCCAATTCGCTATCAACGCCAATCTCTCCGCCGTGAGCCTCAACAATTTGCCTGCAAATGAAAAGTCCCAATCCCAATCCTTGCCTTAAACTAACTCCAACTCCCCTCGTATAAGGCTCGAATAATCTTGCACATTGCTGAAGAGAAATTCCGGCCCCATTGTCTGCAACCGTACAGCGAACCATCTCACCTTCCTTTTTAGCTTCTACCGTCAAAATAAACCCAGACTGATTGTATTTAACAGCATTGTCGATCAGATTGCCAAACACCCGCCAGAGCTGCTGGGCATCCGCATGGACTAAAGGCAAATCTGCTGCCAAAAGCTGTTTAACCTTGACTCGATGCTGGTTGAGAATTGGTAATCTTTCAATAAGAATATTTTGGACTAAAGCGGGCAGCGACAGCGGCTTCATGGCTAAAGAAGCACTTTTCACATCAAACTGTTGTGTTGCTGTTAGTGACTCAATCAACTGGAGTTGGCGCGAACAACTTTGCACCATAACCTCCACAGTCCGCCTATCAATAACAATGTTGCTGCCAGCATCATTGAGGCGACTTCGCAGCAGCAGCGACATTCCCGATAGAGGCGATCGCAAATCGTGCGAAACAGCGTGCAACAGCATTCTTAAATTGGCTTCTGCTTGCTGTCTTTCTTGAATTTCCTGGCTGAGCTGAACATTTTGTGCAGCCAATTGCACGTTAACGCAGCGAAGTTGCTGCTGCAAGCGCTGCATTTTAAGTTGGGCAGATACCCGCGCTAACACTTCAACAGGCTCAAAAGGTTTTATAATGTAGTCAGCACCGCCCGCCTCAAACCCTTTTACTTTGTCAAATACGTCATCTAAAGCGCTGATGAAAATTATAGGGATATCACAAGTAGCTTCAGATGCTTTAAGTTGACGGCAGACTTCATAACCATCCATACCGGGCATTTTTATGTCTAGCAAAATCAAGTCTGGCGCTTGCAACTCTACTGCTTTTAAAGCTCGCTCTCCACTAATCAACTTCCTGACTTTGTAACCGTTTTCAAGTAGCAATTGAGAGAGTAGTTGAATGTTAGCGGGAATATCGTCAACAATCAAAATGTCAGCCAAAAATTGTTTAGTTTGCTCCATCATCTATCGCCACCAAAGGACAGAGTTTTGAGTTTTTTCCGAATATTGCCAACCGCTATTTTCTCAGCCGCACTGTTCGCACCAGCAACATTAACAGGCGACTTAACATCAGCCACAGTCACGGGTTCTTCTGGATCGTTCGGATGTGGCAGCAATTGGTAAGCGAATCGAATCCGCTGATCCAGCTCTTCATCTATATTGAGCAGTTTACCCGTCTGCTGCTCTACTGACAAAGCTTTCGCCCGCCTTTCAAGCTGCGGTCTGATGCTGCTGTCCCACAGTTGTTCAGACTCTTTAGCTCGCTTTATGTCGCCGGGCCGCACCGGAATCTTGAGAGGGTAGGGAAATAAAGCTTCCGTCCCCGTTGCGTAGGCCGGTGAAGTGATGACGCACTTGCCTTGAGGAAACCTCAGAATTTCGTCAGGACTAATCAGCGGTTTCTTTTGCAACTGTTCGCTCCAGTTGACAGAACGGCTCGTTTGCTGCCCCGTCGAGCTGCCGGTCGATCGATTTTTTACCAGCACTTCCACTTCCCCGTACCGCTTAGAATATTTCTCGGCTGTCTCAAAATCGCCGGGGTTGAAGAGGACATGAGTTGACAGAGCACTGGCGATCGCAGCCCCTTTTTTATCCCCATAGAGATTATAGAGTTGATTGAGCGATTGAATGCCAACAATCGGCACGCCGCCAGCAGAACGATATTCGTTAGCCCACTGATCCATTCTGTCGAACTTGAGAGACGGAAACTCGTCTAAGCAGTACAAAAATGGGTCAGAACGTACTCGACTCAAATTAGACACCACACATAAGTGAATAGCAGCAGCTAACAGCGGCCCCACTACAGTGCGTCTTTGGTCATCTAATTTGAAAATAATGCACTTTTTGCCTTCTAAAGCAATTGGAATGGTGCTGCGACCAATAAATGCCCGCAACAAATCTTTTTGAATGAAACTGGAGTAGGTTGCCTCTGCGGTTGCCTTAATGCCCGCCACTGTTTTTTCAGCATCTTTTGAACTTAATAACTGCGAAAAACTAGAGGCAATCCACCTGTCCATTTTGAGGGGATGACCGTCAGGTCGGTGAACGGCGTGGTCGATGCGCTTGACCAAATCTGGCAGTTGAATAATTGCGTACACAAAAGCTAAATCCGGGTAAGGACTGCTTTTTGCCAACTGCACTAAACCCTTCGCCATCAACTCGCCTGCTTTGTCAAAAAACTCATTGCCTTTACTCTCCCCCAGACTAGCATTTCGAGCAATAACTTGTCCAATTTCTGCTGCCATTACTGCATCTTGTGCATCTCTCATAAAATCCAGAGGATTGATAGTGCCGCTGTAAGCTTCCCCTGGCGCAAACACTTGCACGTCATAGCCGTAGCGCACTGCAAGGGGTGCAAGCAGTTTCATTTGGTCTCCTTTTTTGTCGTAAATAATGGCAGGAAAACCTTGCTGGAATGCACTTTCAACCATCCGGTCAATGACGCTGAATGTTTTGCCAGAACCCGGAGCACCAATGACTAAAGTTCCGCGTTCTGCGTGGGGAAACCAAACCGTCGGATTTGCACCTAATAGCGTTTGCAATCGAGCACTCAATCCCTGACAACCTTTAAACCAATAAGTCGGCGTACCGCTCCACAAAGTAACGGGCTGCCGTTTTTTTTCTTTCATTTGCTTGAGGGCAGAGCCTGTGGCTGCCAATTTTTCTGCCGTCCCGCAGAGCCGCCCGGAGGTAATTTTACCTTTCCCGTTTCCAACTAATTTGGAAGCAATAAGTAAGCCTGCCATTAGCCCTAACATTGCCAGTCCCTCTGGCTTCATAAACTGACCCAACAACCCGCCAAAATCTATGCTAGTTAACGAACGTTTAGGAGGTTGAACTGCCATTGGTACCAAGGTAGCTTTGTTAATTTTAGGCAAAAATTGCAAATTGTTCATTTTTTTTACATCTTAAAAAACTAAATGTTTCAGCTAGCGGCTATCGCCTCAATGGGGAGACCATTACAAAAATACGTAAACAATGGTAAGAAGCAATAACGCGAAATCTCCCAGTAAAACAGGACAGAATTCTAGTGGAAAGTCCAACACGCAAAAGAACAAGAGCGGTGATTATTACGAGATAGATCCGGAGCTATTCAACAGTGATTACAACCAAACTCGCAAGCCCTCTTTGCCTTATGGAATCGTGATTAACGATAACCCAGCAGGTATTTTGCTCCCGAACGACCAGCTTGTCAAAGCGGAATGGCACGTAATGCCTAAAGTTGAGGAATTGACAACGGTCGAACTAAGCGAAGAAGTGACCGGCTTACTGCTCCCAAAAGCGAGAATGTTGGTATTAGCTTTTGTGCCTGAGTACATCCGCTACAAAGATATTGAAGAAAATGGAGAATTAGCAGGTACTTTTATTGGGCTTTACGACGAATATCGCGATTCCCTCGATAAAAAGACGCAGGAAGTATGTTCCGAACACGCTCTCATCTTTCTAAATCCCAAAAACCAACCCCTGCATCAGGTACCGATTGTCGTCCGTTTCAAGAATGTAGCCCTCTGGAGCTTTAAGAGCGCTAGAGAAGAATTTTACCGCAATCTGGAACGGGCATTTGCTGATTGCTTTGGGAGAGATTACAGCGGTAAAAATGACAAGTGGCGCTCTTTGGGAGTGTTGAATGTCGAATTTAGAGCTGTCAAAGAAGGGGAAGGCAAAAATAAATCCTTTTGCTGCAAAACTCACAGCATTACTCAGCCAACTGATGCTAATTTTCATAAGCTATTTCTCGGTCAAAAACCACAAAAGAAATTGATTTGGGGACTGCACAATAACATTGCTGGCTTCATTGACGCTAGCGATGCCCAGTTGCCAGCTATAGCTGCTGGTGCGGAACCTGAAGTCCAGGCGTTACCAGAAAGCGTAACTAACCGCAAAAATCGAGGTAAATTGTCGCCCCCTCGCAAAATTGCACAAGTTGAAGGAGGAACCGACTCAGAATTAGAGGAATTAGATGAATTTTCCGAGGCTGCTGAGGTTGAAGTTGAGGTTGATTCAGCAGAAGATTTTGACTTCGATGAACCCGCAGACTACTAAACACTAACTACTGAAAAGCTGGCTGTCAGCAAGTTGATAGGTAAGGCCGTCGTAGCAAAATTGAAGCTGGCGGCGGCCTTCTTTGGAAAGCTGATTCACTCCTAGACAAGGCAAACCCTCGTGCGAGGAACTGTCAGCCTTAAACAAAGGAGTTTTCGGCGATTTATGGGGGTCGAGATAAGCGGCAAATACTTCTGTTGGCATTTGACTTGAATCATTAGGAATTAAGTAGCCAACATAAAGGCAGCCTTTTGTGCCGCACAGAGCGGAATTATTGAAATCATAAAGGTTCAGCCCTCCCACCGAGCCATTAACTTGCCACACTCGCATTCTCTTAATCGCTTCCGCCACAGCACTTTGCCCAGCCGCTACTTTGAGTTCTGGAAGGCTGCTGTGTTCCTTTACGATTAGGGTTAAAGTTTCTTTTGGAGTGACTCGCAAAGCTTGTTGCCAAGAAGCTGGTGCGGTTGTTGCCGAACTAGAATTCGTGCAAGCAACTGTCCCCAATAATAGCGACAGGGCGGTAAAAACTGTCAAACCAATGCGAAACCAGTAACCAAGTTGATTTAACCAAACCGGGGGTTTGACAATCTTTTGGGTGCCTGCTGTTTGTTGCGTAACCCTATTTTGTTTAACCATTTGTTACTCCCATTATACAAAATAAAAGAAAAAAAAGGACAATAAAAGAGAGATTGTTTTCCTGAAGTAAGCTGTTGTATGTCTAAATCTTACAGTCAATTTTTATGACTTCCTTTGGGGAATACAAAACGCCTCTACAATTTATATCCTGAATAGCTTAGAAGTCATATCTAATCAGTTGACATCGGAATTATGCATCTCTCTCTTCTCTGTCTCTGTGCCCTCTGTGGTTTAATCATTCCGATACCACCAATTTTGATATCAATGCCATAAAATTAATGGTTTCAGCAATTAAAAACGTCCTGGTTGTAGAGAAGGTTGTTAGACTTGTTAATAACTTGCTTTTCCACCTCCTCTTTCCCCTGGTTCAATGGGAGAGTGCAGCCGTGCCAAAACTAATTGCTAGTCCCAAACCGATTAGAATCATAAAAAGTTGCTGCTTTCGCTTGTAAAAAAGTCGAATTAAGAACCACATTCCCATCAAAAAATAGCTAATGAACAGCGCAACCTTAATACTCCCACTAGCATTTAAAGTAATGCCGGAGCCGACCGAGTTGCTGATGCCATTGCTGTCACCAGAATTAGCTTGGCAATTGTCGCTGGTATTGTGGTTATAAAGCTCTCGAACTTTTTCCCCGTACTGTTTGAGAGAGTAGCCACCTAAAATGTTGGAATAGCTGGCATCAATTTTACTGCCAGAACCCCCAAAGTGTTTCTGTGCTACTCGCTCAATTAAGCGATCGCCCTTGAACACCTGCCCAGTTTTAGGGTCAATTTCCTGTTGGCTGCTGACTAAGTTCTCAGCTAGAGAATTTTGCAAGACTTTATCCTGAACAGCAGGAGGAAAATATTGGAAGAGTTCCTCTCTTGTAGGTTTTTGGCCTTTGTTGATGTTCAGGATAAAGTTAGCCCCCCCTGGAATTGAGCTGACAGCACGCTGCACGTCTTCCCGGTAACTCATCAACTGATAGCGACCGATCGCCCGCCCGCAGTTGCGAGATCCTTCGGTACAAACCATCTCACCAATAGCTTCGTAATCGCCACTGGCTGCATTTTCCAAATTGGCGATTCCTTCGGAAAGCTTTGCTAACGCCTCCCCTAATGAAGCTACATCCACACCGTTAACGTAAGTTGCGGGGCGCGCGCACTCTCGCTTTGATTCAGGTACAGGCTGAGTTGGTAAAGTGTTTTCTTTAGCTTGATTGGAACTCAGTGGCTTTGAAGGTTTTGTTTCGGATGCGACGCCTTTTGAACGCGAAATACTGTTAGAAGAACCGCCCTCCAATCGACCAACAAACATAGGCGAATTAACGCTGTAACTGAGAAACGGAACCGGGCCAATAATGTAAGGCGATTTGCCGCAGGGCAAACTAAACCTGAAGTACAGAGCCGTGTCAACAGTATCGCTGGTTTCTGACGGTTCCATTACCACTACTTTAAACACTGCCCCAAAAGGATGCCGGCCCGTCGGTTCCCAACCGCTCAAACAGCCAGAACCGCCTCGTACTTCCTGGTATTTGCCGCTAATCCACTGCTTGCCTTCTAGCGGCCCTGTGGCGCGGCGACCGGCGTTTTCCATGTCGTCGAGTTCGATATAAGCGCAATCTTTCTCGCACGCTACCGCAAATCCTTCTACATTAGAACCGGAAAGTGTGTTATTGCGCTTGTTCTCGTACCGACTGTAGATCGTGTCAATTCGCATGATTGTGCTGCCAATGGACGCAATAGGAACAGGAAAACTAGAAAGTGGGACTTGACTCAGGAGCGGAATATTGCTGATGAGTTCCTCTGACCAGCCAGAGAACTGTTCTAAATTTACGCTATTAAGGTTGGGGATTTGGGCGATCGCAAACTCAGATAGGTTAATTTGGTTAAGTTTTGCCTGCGCTAGTTGCGGTACTTGTTTTACAGCTTGACCAATTGGTAATTGGTTGATGTTAGAGTTCACTCCGGCTATTTGAGAAGATAAAGAAGCAATTGGAGGAACATCGCTCAATTGAAATTGGCTAAGATTCGGAACAATTTCAGCTAAGTGACCGACAGTTTGCTTACCAGCTAAGAGAAATGCTGACAAGCTGATATTCTCTAAATTGATATCCCCTAATGCCAATTGTTCAATTGCTTGCAAAGAAAGAATTTCAGGTTTTACATCGTTAATGTCCCCCAGCTTCAAGATGTTGTCAACAGAAGTGCCGGCTTGCCAGCTTCGGCCGCCAGAACTTCCAGAACTAGCAACGGCGGACAGGGAACTAAAGGTAATTTGGCTCCAATCTGGCAGCAAAACTCTAGATTGCTCTTTTTCCCAAATTTTAGTAGGTAAGGAACTGGCGCTAGCAATTGATGGAAAGCTTAAGAAAGTAATGCAGATGAAAGCAAAAATTAGGCAGAGTGTACTGGCAGCTATTAAAGCCGCTCCTACCTGGCTTAATTTTTTTAACTGCTTTGGACTGTTCATGGGAATCCTATTGGTGTCAACTAAAATTAGGCAAAAAAAGCTGCTCTATTCTTTCTAATTTGGAAAAAGTTTAAACTGTTTTTAAAACATTACGAAAAATAGAGCAGTATTGCAGAAATTACCCATCAGCTAAATCTCCTTTTCCCCCTCTATCCCCCTCTCCCTTTTAGGAATTACCCAAAAACCCGGTATTCCTATGTAATTCCGTCATTTTAGGTTGATTATAAGAACGAGAAACTGGTTTTTTTAGGTTGATAGTGCGTCCTGGACTGCATTTCCCCATCTTCGCTTTTTTCTTTAATCAAGTTCCAGCTCAAGCTGTGGATTCGGGCGGACTGCTGAATCTGTCCAAGGAGTATCTGCTAGGTTGGACAAGTCATAGACGTTTTCTTGGTAAGCGTTGTCAAAATTACCTTGACCAACTTCTTTAGATGACGAGTAACCGACAGTCAAATCGGGTTCCGATTCGTAACCGGAGTTGTTATAGCCGGAATTAGGTTCAATCGATGAATTCTGCATGGTTTTTATCAGTTCATGTGGTCAACAATTCCAATTTAAATCGCATCTAGTTCCTGCAACTTCATTCCTGTGAGCGATTTCGTTCAGTAAAAATTACCCCCTCTAAATGGAGGGGGCAGCTTTATGAAGGTTGCCTAACGGCTCTCAGGAGTGGGCAATGCTATGAAACCTGTTAAAATGTCTTTTAAGAGAGAGTAGGAACTAAAAGCTAAAGAATACCCATGCTTAAGAGAGGGGATATGACGCAGGTTGGGGTGCGTTTAAAGCTACCAAATTCGTTCCCCATTTTTTATTTAAAATTTGTTCATTAAGTCCAAGCAAATCACTTGGTTTGGTGCGAGAACACCTCCGACTTTTATTACTTGCAGCTCTCCGGTTTCGTCGGGATATTGTGCTTTAACTTGGGCAATTGCTGCATCTAAACTAGATGCCTGAGCAATATACACCTTCTCAAGAGCACTTAGTACCCAAATAGGTTTGGGCCACTTATGTCGAGGTTGGAGAAGTGAATAGTAAATCACTTGACCAGTGTACTGAACAATTTGCTCGATCGCAGTTTCCGAACAAAACTCCCCCAATTCTGACTCAATACATTGTTTGAGTTCTTTCGCAGGAATTTGCTCAAAAACTGATTCTAAGAGCATTAATGCTGGTCTTTTTTGCTCTAATTGAGTGTGTTCCTGCACGACTAATGACTCTACGAAATGACTCACCTGGTTGATGATTGAGTCAAAATCTAGCTCCATCAATAAATGACCTAAATACTTCCTTAACAAATTTCTTAGCTTTTCATCAGAGATATTGATACCGCAGGTTTTTAGATAAAGTGAAGGTTTATTACCCAAATTCCGACCGCAGCCAACTTCTCCATTAGCTGCATCTTCTGCTTCTAGCAGTTCCATCAAGCGCGGATAACTGGTTGTATCATCTATTGTGGATTGGGGCTGGGAGGGAATTGAGTTACTCATAAAAAAGCTCGGTAAGTGGGAAACTCAGTTACATTATAGTCATAATCTTTCAATTTAAATTCCAACAACATTTTCCCATCCACCTTTCTCTAAAATTTTTGGTTATTCATTAGCTAGTATGCTAAACTAACAATCAAACGGCCAAGTAAGCAAACACATAACTCGGAAGTTTTCAAAGTGGTAGTGCTCAAGATGTAATGATATAGAATAGTTTGTTCCCTTTTTATCTGCCCATCCCTACTTGCCCAATCTGTACATCTTCCCAAACCATCAAAAACGGTCGCATCCACAACGGTAAACAGCTATTTAAGTGTCATGAGTGTAGGTGACAATTTGTGGAGCATTCCCAAAAGAAGGTCGTTGACCCAGCAACCCGAGAATTGATACACCGCTTGTTGCTCGAACGCCTCTCCCTAGCTGGAATTGCTCGGGCTGTACAAGTGTTTGAGCAATGGCTGCAAACCTACATGAACCACAAATATGCAAACGTGTCCCGAAGCGTGCAAGTGACACCCAAAAAAAGGGGAGACTGACGATGCAGTGCGACGAGTTATAGTCCTTTATGGACAACAAAGGCAATAAACAATGGGTTTGGTTAGCACTCGATGTAGACACCCGTGAGATTGTCGGTGTTTATATGGGGCCTGCACGACGAAGCCGCAGCCCAAGCTTTGTGGAATTCCTTACCTCTGGCCTACCGCCAGTGTGCAGTGGCTTACACCGACTTCTGGACAGCCTACGCGGCTGTGCTATGCCCGCAAACGCCCGGAAAGCGGTGGGAAAAGAAACGGGTTTGACCAGCTACATTGAACGATTTAACAATACCTTGCGACAGCGGGTTTTTCGCTTAGTGCGAAAAACCTGGTCGAATTCCTACGTCTTTAGAGAATCACATTGGTGTCATTTGGTATTTCATCCATCATCAATAGTCCGGACAGTTTTTATATAGCCCAATAGCTTATGCTCGCTTGACTTTGAGCCAGTGTGGATAATTAAATCAATGTCAGCTCCACCCCTGACTTACATTTAATTCGCCTTTTTTATGCTCCTTGCCCCGCGTAAGCTTGTAGTATTGTTCCAAAAACTGTCCGGAGTATTGCATCATTACAACGCATCATTACTTGTGTAGCATTACCCTGAAAATTCCCATCTCATAAGGTGCAAAAAGACTTACTGCGATAATTGCTCCATCATTTGACGTAGTTCCTCTTTACACTCTCTGGCAACCTGAATGCAGCCAATACTAGCGATTGCTCCTCCTGCTGTTGTCAATGAAGCGGCTGGGATTTTTTCTAGATAAAGCAGACCAACACCAGCTAGGGTAATGAGTGCAGAACCTGCGGTGACGGCAAGGGCTAGATTGTAGCTATGGTGGGCTTGACGCAACAGTTCTCGCAGAACTGCTTCTTTTAGGTTGCTGCAGTCACCCGTAAAATCTGACTCTGTTGTGAATGCGGCTTGTTGAGTAGGTTTGACATCCATTGGTTTTGTCCTTATTTAATCCCGATATCACGATACTGAGGCAAAAAGACTGGTTCTATCTAGGGCTAATGGGTTGTGCTGTCTGCCCCACAGAGTAGGGCAGATAGGTAGATACTCAAAACCTATCTGCCCTATTCTCCAGAATCTAAGGTTGGTTATAGTGTAATTACCTGGTATGGGAAAAAATTCAATGCTTCAATCTGACAAAGTTCAATCGAGTGAGGAAGGAAAGTGTAACCTGAAACGGGCATACGAAGAAGCAAAATTAACTCAAGACTCACTAGCGCACAAAGCAAAGGTTTCTGTGGATACGGTGAAGCGTCTGCTAGGTACGAAACCTTGCCCAAATGGAGTTGAGCGATGGGCAGTAATCAATATTACAAAGGAGTTAGGACTCAAGCCAACGGATATTGTAGCGCCTAAAGACTGGTATCCGCAACAGCAGTTGCCAGAAGAGTTTGAAGCGCTCATTGGGGAGAAGACGCGATCGTTCTGTGGGCGGCAGTTTGTTTTTGATGCGTTTGAGCAGTTTCTCGAAAAGCAGCCCAAAGGGTACTTTACAGTAGTCGGAGAGGCAGGGATGGGGAAAAGCGCTCTCGCTGCAAAGTACGTCTCTGAACACTATGCCATCTGCTATTTCAATGTGCTGGCGGAGCGACGCAATCGACCGGAACTTTTTCTAGAAAGTATTCGGGGGCAACTGATTCGCCGTTACCAGTTGCAGGGTGCCGAGAAGGCAAATTTAGCAACACTATTAGAAAAGGTAAGCCAAAAGCTTCCGTTTGGCGAGCGATTGGTGATTGTGGTAGATGCCTTGGACGAGGTGGAACAGGAACTTGGGGAAAACCTGTTGCATTTGCCGGTGGTACTACCCGATCGCGTTTACTTCCTGTTGACTCGCCGCCCTTATAGTCTAGACAAGAAGCGCTTGACGGTTTCGCCAGGGATTCCAGTAGAGGAGTTGGATTTAACAACGCCGGAGTACGAGGGTTCCAATTACGCAGATGTGAAGGCGTATATTCACCTGATGCTCGATCGGGATTTAACTCATCAAGCTAGCCTGCGAAAGTGGGTTGAGGCGCATAACCTGCAGGAAGAAGAGTTTGTAGAGCAGGTGTCAGCAAAGAGCGAGAACAATTTTATGTATCTGCGCTACGTGTTGCCAGCCATTGCGGAGGGAATTTATGATGACTTGACACTGAAGCAACTTCCCCAGGGGCTTCAAGAATATTACCTAACCCATTGGGAACGAATGGGAATGAATGAAGGTGCCCAAAAAAGAATGGTAATCGTGTTATTCATTTTGGTGGAAGCGAGTACGCCAATTCCTTGCGAAATGGTAGCAGCAATTTCTGGGGAAGAAGAGTATGAGGTGTATCGCATTTTAGAGGAGAAGTGGCGTGAGTTTTTACAGAAGCAAATCCTTGAGGAAGAAGTTTGCTACAGCATCTACCATGCCAGTTTTCTTGATTTCTTAAAAACAAAATGGGAATTGAAGCCAACCCGAAAATTGTTTCAGGATGTAAATCAACGGATTGTAAATTATATAGAACAGGAGATTGCCTGAAGTGAACCCTACTCTGAAACGGCTTTATTTTGGAGCCTACCCTTATAACCTGATTCGTTCGGGCAATTTACACAAGTACTATGAACTGCTCTGCAATTTTGAGTTCCTGTTAGGCAAAATTCAGCATCCAGAGTTTGGGGTACAAGCGCTGATTGAGGATTACGATTTACTGGATGACTCCGACGCAAAAAATCATCCAGAGTGGAACTCAGAAGTTTTTGCATGGTTGGGATTAATTCAGGGGGCATTGCGATTATCGGCTCATGTTTTAGTAGAAGATCCAACACAACTGGCATCACAGCTTTGGGGGAGATTACAAGGATTTGACCATCCAATTATTCACAGCTTATTGCAGCAAATTAATCAGAATCAAAGAGTTTGGTTGCGTCCTTTTAAATCAGGTTTGATTCGAGCTGGTAGCAGGTTACAACGTATTTTTACAGGTCACAGTAGCTCGATTAATGCAATTGCTCTAACTCCTGATGGCAAACAAATAGTATCGGGGGCAGACGACGGTATTCTCAAAGTTTGGGATTTAGCAACGGGAAAGGAACTGCGTAGTCTGAGCGGTCACAGGAATGCCGTAACAGCAATTATTGTAACTCCAGATGGTAAGCAAGTAATTTCTGGATCAAAGGATGGCACTCTTACAGTTTGGAACCTAGCTAGAGGAGAAAAATTATTTACAATGACTGAGCCTGAATACCTTATAGAAACAATCGCTGTTACATCAGACAGCAAATGGGTGACTACATCTGGATCGACTACAGCTAATGGATGGAATATAATTATTGAAAGTTTTATTGAAGGTTTCTTCCACCAGCATATACCATACCCTAGGATAATAGCTTGGAATTTAGAAACGAGAGAGAAGAGGGTTATTTTAGACAGTTCAAGTTCAGAATTCGACACTATTATTGCTTTTGCTCGTAACGGATTTAAAGCAATCTCGTGTTCAAGTGTAATTAATAAAAATAAAAGTTCTGACCATAAAACTTATAGGATTCTCAGAGTAAAAAACTTAGAAGATACGTTGGGCATTTCCCCAACTAAACATTTAGAAGTTAATTCAAAAGACGATATTACAATTACTACAGGTCACACAGATAGGATAACGGTTGTCGCTATCACTCCTGATGGCAAGGTGGCTATTTCTGGATCAAAAGATCAGACCCTTATGGTTTGGGATTTAGAAACCCAACAGCAACGATTGACACTAACAGGACATCGCGATGAAATAACTTTAGTTGCCATTAGTGATGATGGGAAGAAAGCTGTCTCTGGAGCCAAGGATAAAACTCTCAAAATTTGGAATTTAGAAACAGGCAAAGAAATATCTACTTTGAACGATATTAGTAACTCAGTGAATTCTGTTGTTATTGCCTCTAATAGTAAACAAGCGTTTTCATGTTCCACAGACAAAGCTATAAAAATCTGGGATATAGAGGAAAGAGAATCTGAATCTTTAATTACCACAGAAAATATCGAACTTATTATAAAAAATATCGCACTTATTGGAGCAATAATATCTTATGTTTTAATTTTTTTAGGTTTATCCATTTTTATCTTCCTGAACCTAGATTTTTTTACAAGAGTTTTGTTCACATTTATCAATCAACTACATCATCTTAGTGAATTTATTAAAACTTTGTTTAAAAGTGATTTATCCACTATTGCAAGAGGTTTAGCGGCTCTTTTCTATTATTTTATAACAACTGGACTCTCTCTTGTTAACAGGTTTTGGCTCAGGACGTTTTCAGGTTTATGTTATGTGTATTTAGTATTCTTTCCTTTTTTAAAAATGGTAGATATAATAACTCCTAAAATAAATGATTTAACGAATATTAATGTTAATGAAAGTTGCAAGCATACAGGTTACGATTGGTTAGAAAGTTGGAATACTTTTGCTCAATTTCATAGGGATTTAATAACTGCTCTTGCTGTTACCCCAGACAATAAGCGTGTTATTTCAGGCTCAAATGATCAAACTATTAGAGTTTGGGATATGCAGACAGGAAACCTGCTTTCTATATTATCTGGTCATCAAGAGCAAGTTAGCTCTATAGCGTTGAGTTCAAACGGTAAGCTTTTAATCTCTAGCTCGTTTGACAAGACTATTAAAGCCTGGAAAACAGAAACTCTGAAGGAAGTCTTTCAGTTAAAATCTTGGTTATTAATCATCCATAAAATTTGTTACATCGCTATAAGCGGAGTATGGGTAACTTTAGGAATTGCTATCGGTTTTGGAATTTTAAAATATCATCCTGCTATTTTACAGAATCCTCTTTCATACGTTGGGGAGTTCCAGGAATTTTTATTTATAATTTTTCTAATTTCTGTATCATTAATTTATAGAGGAGTTTGTTACTTTATAGATGAAGAATACTGCGAGCGAGACAATAAAGTTATTATTACTCCCGACAACGAGAGAGCTATAACTGGTTCAAGAGATAAAACACTCAAAATTTGGGACTTGACTACTCGAAGACAAATTTATACCCTGCAAGGTCACAAAGATTGGATCGCTTCTGTTGCAGTTACTTTAGATAGTCAATATCTGATTTCTGGTTCAAAGGACAAAACGCTCAAGGTTTGGAATTTAAGAACTCGCAAGGAGCTTTTCACGCTTGCGGGGCATTCCTCTCCAGTAACCGCTGTTGCAGTTACTCCGGATGGTTTACGAGCAATTTCAAGTTCATCTGATGGCTCTCTCAAGGTCTGGAATCTAGAATCCCGTGAGGAAATTTTGACGATCGATGGTCATCGCGACTCGGTAGAGGCAATAGCCGTCACCCCAGATGGCAAGCATTTGGTTTCTGCTGCCTCTGACCATACGCTTAGAGTTTGGGATTTACTTACTGGAGAGGAAATAACCAGATTTACAGCAGATACTTCCTTAACCTGCTGCGCTATTGCACCAGAAGGAACGACGATCGTTGCAGGCGATCGAGTTGGGCAACTCCACTTCCTACGTTTGGAAGGTATAGGGGTACCACCATGAATATTTTTCCTCCGGCATCATCTCCCATTACTTCCATCTCCGCTCCTACTAACTTTCAGCGATTCCTCCAGAAAATTTCCCAAACTTTTGTAGGTCGCCAGTTTGCCTTCGCTGTCCTCAGCGATTTTTTCCAAAAATGCGATCGCGGCTACTTCACTCTCACTGGTTCTCCCGGCACTGGCAAAACCGCTATCCTCGCCAAATACCTAATCCAGCATCCCAACATCCTCTACTACAGCGCCCAACATTCCAACAACCAACACCCCGACCACTTCCTCCACACTCTTTGCACTCAACTACTCAATTACCTTAAAACAATTACAGCAGATTGTTCTTATGAAGTCCTGCCGAACAATGCCACGCAAGGCAGCAACTTGCTTTCCCTGCTCCTTCAAAAAATTAGCGATAAACTACCATCCTCTCAACCCCTTATCATCGCCCTTGATGCCCTCGATCGCGCTGACCTCAACAATCACCCCCCCGGTTCCAATCTCTTCTATCTACCCCGCTATCTCCCCCCACACATTTATTTCTTTCTCAGTCGTCGCCCCTTTCCACTAGAGAAATCCGGCTTACTTATCGAGGCTCCCAACCAAACACTCAATCTAGACCACTACCCGAATCAAAACCAATTAGACATACACACTTATCTTCAGCAGAGCTTGACCTCTACTAAGCAGGGAGCTGCTATTCGAGACTACCTGAACACTCAGCACATCAGCGAAGCCGAATTTTACCCAAGCCTCACTGCCGCCAGCGAGAATAACTTCATGTACTTGAGTAAATTGCTCTCCACTATTGCTCAAGGCACGTACCTCTACCCCTTGGAACGCGATCGCCTTCCCCCTGAACTAAAACACTACTATCAACAGCACTGGCAGCAGATGAGAGGTAAGAGATTGTCTTCGATTGCTCACCTTGTTCTGCGTATCCTAGTTCAGCAGGAGAAACCGATGTCGGTGGAGGCGATCGCAGCAACGATTGGTGAGGAGGAATATGAAGTAGCAAAGGTTTTAGAAAACTGGATCGAGTTCCTAAATCCACACCTTATACATGGAACCACTTGTTACAAGCTTTATCACTCAGGCTTTCGTAACTTCCTGAGTCAAAAGTTGAGTTAACTTTGTACGATTTTGCCTTCATAATTCAAGTTTTCCAGGCTCACGCAGTAAGAAGATGGATGATTTTGATGAAAAACTGTAATGGTTTACCTCTTACATTTCCACTAACGCATCAATCCTAGTAGACCAACTCAACATTATTTAGGGTACACGAACGATTTGGATGAAAGAATTCGCAATCACAGATGGGATAGAGGTGCAAGACTCTGTGAGGATAGAGGTGCAAGACTCTGTGGCGTGGCTAAAAAACGGGGAATTACCTTTAAAGTAGCAGAAGTTTGGAGCGGCGATCGCTCTCTAGAACGTCAGTTGAAACGTCAGAAGAATAGTCGTCGTTTTTGCCCGATGTGCAATGCACCCCAGTACAAATCTACTTAGAGCCAAAACTGGTTCTCCCTCTCAAATTAGAGTTTGGTTAAAAATCTACTGTTCTTTAACGATAACTCCACGAAGATAGAGTATTTCAGTTAGTTTGTCTTTCACTTTTGTGTGGGTTTTTTTGATGTTTTACTAAGATTTTAGCATAGATCCGGGAGAACCATTTTTTTAAAATCTCATCGTTCCGAATTAAAGTCGCACTTAACAGTGCTGTATCGGTGAAGTTCATACATCTGAGTTCACCGTTATGAAAAAACTGCTCGCTATCGCTTTAACAAGCCTTTTGCTCTTAATAACAACAGACGCTAACGCAGCCATTTGTAAAAAGGTTACAGATAGCAAACCAGGCTGCGACTTTTTAGGCGGCACTTGGGATAGCTAAAACAACTGTTGCCGACTCTAAAGTTGGCAACTATTTTAAATCAAAACCAGGCAACCACTGGTTTTTTTAAGACCAAACGCCATCCTTTATGTCTTTTACCTTATTCCTAAAGTTCAGGAATAAAATTGATTTACAAAAAAGTGACTTATAACTCATATACTTCCCAAATAAAACCCACCATCCTCAAGCTACCTAATGTCAAGAACTCCTTAAAAAGAGTAAAATTTCGTGCATTATTGACACAGCGAGATTCTTTCCCTATTTTTATCAACGGAACTAATTATGAAACATGATTCGCTAAAGAAGCAGAAAATATCACCCGCTATCCCAACTCCTTTGACCCCCAATAAACTTAAAATAGCTCAGTTGCAAGTTACACTTAAAACTCCTTACCAACTGATCGATACTGCTTTCAATCTTGAAACAGCCCTTCAACCATTCCAACAAGCAAAAATCATCGGTATAGACTGCGAAACAACAGGGCTTGACCCCTACCAAGCCAAAATTAGATTGTTACAACTTGCCATTCCTGACCATCCAGTAATCATTGTAGATTTATGGGCAATTGAACCCAGTTCCCTCGAACCATTACGCTTCCTCTTAGCGAGTCCTGCACTGAAGGTAGGTCACAACCTCAAATTTGAATGGCAAATGCTCGCTTTTGCCGGACTGGAACCATCCAAACCCTTTTTCGATACCTATTTGGCTTACCGAGTGCTAACGGCTGGACTAAAACGCCATTTGTCCCTAGAGGCTGCCACTGAGAATTTGTTGAAAGTAAAGCTAGACAAAACGCAGCAAGTTAGCGATTGGTCAGGAAACTTAACACTCGCTCAACTGCAATATGCTGCTACCGATGCTGCAATCTTACTCCCGCTGGCTGCTGCTCTGCAACAAAAACTGAAAGCTTCTAAGCTTTGCAAAACTGCTTTACTAGAGTTTGCCTGTCTGCCTGCGGTGGCTTCTATGGAACTCAACGGAATGCTTTTAGATAGAGAACAGTGGAGAGTTTTGGGAGTGAAGCTCTGTCATCAACGTGACTCTCTTTTAAAACAAATTAATTCGCAACTCCATCCACCTAACCCTCACCAACAAATCTCTCTGCTGCCAGAATTTACGGATACAATTAATCCTCGCTCTCCCAAGCAAGTCTTAGCGGCTTTGCAAGAAAAAGGTATTCCTGTTACTTCCACTAGCTCTCAACATTTAATTCCTTTGCAAGGCGAGTATCCCGTTATTCAAGCACTGTTAGAATACCGCAGTTTATCGGCTCGTATCGATACTTTTACTCTGGGTTTACCTGAACGCATTCACCCGATTACAGGGCGCATTCATCCCAACTGGTTTCAGATTGGTGCTAGATCAGGACGGTTTAGTTGTCGAGAGCCAAATTTAACGAATATCCCCAGAGATAAGGAAACTCGACAGTGTTTTAAAGCTGCACCCGGTTACGTCCTGCTCAAAGCCGATTACAGCCAGATTGAACTGCGGATCATGGCGAAGGTTTCGGGCGATCGCACGATGGTGAAAGCTTACTCCAAAGGGGAAGATTTGCACTCTCTGACCGCTTCTTTGGTGCTGGCAAAACCCTTATCTGAAATTACTCTCGAAGACAGACAGCTCGGTAAAATTATTAACTTCGGTTTAATTTATGGCATGGGAGCACAGAAATTTAAGAATATGGCTCAAGCAGAGCATGGAGTCACTTTAACGCTGCAACAAGCTTCACACTTTCGTAAGAAGTTCTTTGAATCCTATACAGGTATCAAACAATTTCACGGCAAAGTTCGGAGCGCCTGGAGCCGAGATATTCGAGAGAGTCGGACTGTCTTAGGCAGAAGGAGATTATGGTCAAAAGATACTAAACCGCTGCTTAACGAAATGCTAAATAACCCAATTCAAGGGATGAGCGCTGACATTACTAAACTCGCTCTTGCTCTCATTTTTTCACCTCTAAGCTGCACGGTGGATGCTAAACTGATTTGTGTCGTTCACGATGAAATTTTAATAGAGTGTCCTCTTGAAGAAGTGAGGCCAGTTAAAGCCTTGCTTAAAAAATGTATGGTGAAAGCCGGGAATAAGTTTCTTTCTCCGATTCCTTGCGAGGTAGAAATTAAGGTGATGGAAAGTTGGGGAGGATAAACCCGCCCGACCCCACGAAAAATCCCCTGATTGACATTGCTGCAAGATATCAGGGAGATCGAACTTGATATAAGTGATTCAAACCTAGCAGTTGGATCTCCCTATGCCGGCTCAGGCTGCTGAATGATGAAACCGCAGCGACATAAAGATGAACCGAATCACGAAGATGCCCGCCACGATCCAAGTTCCCCCAGACACTTCCTTGGCTCTACCTTGGCAGGTTTTCACAATCGGATAGGCAATAAATCCGATCGACAACCCTTCCGCGATCGAATACGTTAATGGAGTCAGGAAAATCGTTAGAAACGCTGGAATCACTTCCGACATATCATCCCAGGGAATTTCTTTCACCTCACCTAACATCATCGCGCCAACAATAACCAGCGTCGGCGTCGTTGCAAAAGCCGGAATCGCTTTAAACACCGGAATGAAAAACAGCGACGCCGTAAATAATCCTGCCACAACTAAAGCGGTAAATCCAGTTCTACCGCCTTCAGCAACGCCTGCGACGGATTCAACATAAGTCGTCACGCTCGACGTACCGAAGATTGGACCGATTGTGTTGCCAATGGCATCTGCCATCAATGCTTTATTGGCACGCGGCAACTCGCCATCCGGGCCGATATAGCCGGCCCTCATTCCGACACCCGTTAACGTCCCGATGGTGTCAAAAATATCCACAAACAGAAATACAAACAGCACTGCAATCCAATCAATAAAATTCTCGGCATTCAGATTAGAAATGCCCAGAAATGCTTGACCAAAAATGTCTTTTGGCAGTTCCGGCAGCGCAAAAAATCCTTGAGGTGGGGGTGAAACCTTGAACAGCCAAGCCCAAATTGCAGTTCCAAAGATTCCAAATAGTAACGTACCTCTGACGCGCCGCACCACCAATCCGGCTGTAATCGCTAAACCCGCCACAGCCAGTAGCGTGTTCGGTTCTGCTAAGCTGCCAAACGCCGTTTTTGTGGCTGGATTTGCCACAATCAATCCGGCCCCTCCATTAACAACATCTCCTGACATCCCGATGTAGGCAATAAACAAGCCAATCCCACCTGCGGTTGCGTGCTTGAGCGACTTTGGAATTGCCGCGATCAATAACTTACGGCTCTCCTGAACTTGCGGTGATATTTTTATCTAATTAGAAAAGCAAGCTAATACGCGTTCTCGAAAATTATCAAAGTTTGAGAAGCCATATCCTTGTCGCATAATTAATTTAATTCGATTATTTATCCCTTCCATCACTCCACTTGTTGTGCGATTAAGAAAGTAATTACAAATTCCTTCAAAATGATTAACAATTGTCGAAGCTGATTCTTGGAAAAATATTTTCGCATAATTCAGCCAATTCTTGAATTCTGTCTGAGCTACTGTGACGGTCATATTGGTTTCATATATTTCTCGAAACTCTTCTTTCATCTCGTAGGCAATTCTTAAGCATTCTGATTTTTTCAAAACTATTTCCAGCTTTTCTATTTGCTCTTGTTCAAGATTGATTCGATTACTCAATAATAAATATTTACTACCTCTGTCTGTAATTCCTATTCCTCGACGCAACTTATTCAAGTCTTTATTAACTGCTTTCATCACGTGAAAACGGTCGATAACAAGTTTAGCATTTAGGAATACTTGTTCTATAACTTTGGGAAATCCTCCCCACATATCAACACTCACTTCCTCAACTTTTTCGCGCACCTCAAGTGGTTGCCTCATAAGGACTTCAACTATATCTTGCTGACGGTGAGAGTCAATCATTTCAATCAAATTACCCCCCTCGATGTCACTGACGACTGTTACGAAACTTCCTTTTCCTTTTCTCATACTTATCTCATCTATACTTACTCGTTTGACTGACTCCCAACAGTTTTTTTTTGAGAGGAACTCACATGACTAACAATACCTTTAACTTCGTCATAACTCAATCGTTCTTCTCGCCCTATTTGTTCCATGCTCGACTGTTGAACACGCGCATAAATATTTTGTTCGTATCGTTGAGTATGCCGTCTTTTTTTGTCCAAAAATTCTAATTTTTCTGTAACATAACGTTGACAGTTAGTACAGTAAAACTGCCTACGAGGCACTTGTAAATATACACTCGCGACCGAAAACTGATAAATCCCTGACTAATATAGGTCGATCTTGGTGCAGTTCTTCTGTATAATTATTACAGTGAGGACAAACTATTTTTGAAGCCAAAGCACTCAGTTTAAAGTAAATTTGTCCTTCAATTTGAGTGCAAGTTTCAACCTTGACTCCAGGCAAGTCTAATAAATAGTCCAAATGAAAGCTCATTACTCTAACTGTATTGGTTGATCTATTTTACACCATAAACTCAGGAGAGCCTAACTTACGTACATCTGTCAACGTCAGAAACATAAAAATTAGTCCCTGAACAAACACGCATGACAGCGCCAACCGCCAATCGATTTTCAGTCCGATTACAACTGAAAAAGCAAAAAAGGCATTCGTTCCCATTCCAGGCGCGAGCCCGAACGGGTAGTTGGCTAAAATTGCCATGCAGAAGGTTCCAACTGCCGACGCCACAGCGGTTGCTACAGCCAATTGCGAAAACAAATCTCCAGGCTGTTGTAGAAAAATCGCGTTTGACAGAATAATCGGATTGACGACTAAGATGTATCCCATCGTCATGAACGTGGTGATACCCGCGAGCGTCTCTGTTCTGAAATTGGTTCTGTAGAAATCAAACTGAAAGAACTCTGCCAGTGCTGCTTGCCAACCTGTGTAGGATTGCTTTGGTGGAATTGGTTTTTGAAATTCTAAATCAGCGCTCATGATTTGGATATCCGAAATTTAATTGAGATAGGAGTTAGGCGGTAAACGATCGTCCTAGACCCAATGCGGCCAATCCTTTGCGATAGGCGATCGAGCTTTTATCCCCGGCAATGTGGACTTCATCTTGCAGCGCGATCGGTAAATCTTCGGAATACTGTTCTTCAACAATGTCCTTATCTTCGCCAAACACTTGATGGTTAAAGTCCAGCATGTCTTGCAGCGGTCCATCTTTGTCAAAATTGTGGCCTCTCGGCACTACCCAAGCGCGTTTTGCGGCCTGAAACCGGACAGGCAGCATTCAGGATGTCTAACTGCCCGTTCCCAAAGGTAACGCTTAACTTCGCTGTGAACGGCAGCTACACTTCAAACAATCGACGCCACTTAAACCCAGGCGGACTCAGATGCTTTAGATTGTGCGGATAGTTGCTCACCGTGCTGACATCCCGCAGCGTGAAACCCGGGTGGTAGTTGCTCAACGGGATAATCTGGCACTTCTGGATTTTCGCGATCGCCAAAGGATTCGGTGTGAACAAACGCAAAATGACTCACATCCAGAAAGCCTTCGACTTGACGACCTGCGGCAGCTTCGTGAGCTACGCTGGCTGGCAGAACCTGAATATAGTCTGGATCATTCCATGCCTGAAAGTATGGAAAATGCACCGAACCGTTATCCATGAGCCTTACCCACACTAAACCATAGCGTTCGGTGACAGCGTAGGTCGTCAATTTCAGCCGAGCGGGAATTGCGGCATCTGGTTGAGGGGGAATACGCGTGCATTGACCGCTTTTGTCGTAGCCGATGCCGTGATATTGGCATTGGAGTTCATCGTTCTCAACCCATCCCAAACTCAGAGCAACACCACGATGCAAACACAAATCCCGTGCTGCAACGATCGAGCTATCGGAATGTCGAAACAGCACGAGACGTTCATCTAGCACCTTTGCGGCAAACGGTCGATCTGTGACTTGATGCGAGAACGCGATCGGATACCAAAACGGCGCAAGGGCTTTCCAATCAGTTTCACTAAAGGTGCAGTTTCGAGGCAATACAAACGCAGAATTGCACGATAGTTCTTGTATAGTGTGCATAATCCTGTATGCGAAATACCGCTGAAGCTTAAGATATTAGAAAGCTTACTTCTGTACGATTTACTACATACCTCTCTTTTGTCACTTTCGGCAGCAAATAATCTGGGATGGTTATAGCATAAGACTTTTACCAAAAACCTTGATTTGGGCCATTCTGTTGGAAAATAAATGCTCAAATCCTTGATAAACCTACAGTTGAAAATTTGGTTCTCATTTTTAATTTCCCAGAGTGACAAAAGAGGGATACCCCTCTTTTGTCACTTTCGGCATAAAATAATCCGGGATGCTTAGAGCATAAGACTTTTATCAAAAATCTTGATTTGGGCCATTCTGTTAGGAAATAAACGCTCAAATCCCCGCTCTATCTACAGTTAAAATTTGGCTCTCACTTTTATCCCACATTCCGCAGATATTCAAGCAGAGGTAAAGGAAGATAGATTTGGCAACAATAAACTCCCAAACGATTGCCGTGCAATCGTTTGGGAGTTTTTAGTGTATAATAGATTTCTGCAGTAAAGCAACTCTAAAAATCATGAACCAGCCATTATCGGGGATAAATATCGTAAATTTAGACCACTTGGGAATAGTAGCCGGGATAATAGATGAAATGGAATTGGTAGAAGAAGTCAACAAAAAAGTGGGGATAAGCAACAAAGAAACCCTCAGCCCAGGACAAGTCATGAAAGCGATGATTTTGAACGGATTAGGGTTTTTGAGCGCCCCAATCTACCTATTCGACACATTTTTTGTCGGAAAAGCAACAGAACATCTAATAGGAGAAGGAGTGACCCCTGAACAATTAAATGATGATAGAATAGGCAGAGCATTAGACAAATACCATCAAGCTGGAACGACACAGTTATTCACAGCGATCGCCCTGAAAGCAGCTCATAAATTTCAAGTAGAAATGAACAGCGTTCATCTAGACAGCAGTTCAATATCAGTAGAAGGAGCATACAAAACTCGTCAGGAAAAGAGTCAAGACATTGAAACAGACTCATCAGACCCACCCGATGAAATGAAAGCCATAAAAATCGTTCACGGATATTCAAGAGACAAAAGACCCGACCTCAAACAATTTATCATTGACACCATAGTTAGCGGTGATGGAGACGTACCATTGTATCTCAAAATAGATGACGGAAACGCCGATGACAAAAGCGTTTTTGTAGCCCGACTCAAAGAATTTAAAAACCAATGGACTTTCGACGGAATCTGTGTAGCAGACAGTGCCTTATACACAGCAGAAAACTTATCAGCAATGGCAGGAATGAAATGGATAACCAGAGTGCCATTAAGTATCAAATCAGCCCGACAAAAAATCTCAGCTATCGAAGATAAAGACTGGGAATCAGCTCAAATTAAAGGCTACAAAATAGCAGCCATAACCAGCGAGTATGCCAACATCAAACAAAGATGGATAGTAGTAGAAAGCGATCTCAGAAAACAAGCAGCCCTCAAAAAAATAGCCCAGCAAGTAGAGAAACAATTAGAATCAGCTTCTTCCTCACTACGCAAGCTATTCAGACAAGAGTTTGCGTGTATAGCCGACGCAGAAATCGCGATAAAAAGATTATCAGATACCTGGAAGTATCACCAAATCACAGAAATTGAATGCCGAGAAAAACCAGTCAAAAAATCGACAAGCAAGCAGAAACTAGAGAACCAAACAAATCCAACAGTTTATCAAGTTACGGGTCAAATAGGAACCCGGTTATCAGTAATAGAAGCCGAACAAATCACAGCCGGGAGATTTATATTAGCCACCAACATCTTAGACACTCAAGAGGTGAGCGATCGACAGATACTATCAGAATACAAAGCGCAGCAAAGTAACGAGAGAGGATTTAGATTTATCAAAGATCCATTGTTTTTTACATCAAGCGTATTTGTGAAAAATCCCGAGCGAGTCGAAGCAATAGGAATGATAATGGGACTGTGCTTGTTAGTTTATACCCTAGCGCAAAGGAAATTGAGACAACACTTAGAAGCCACCAATGAGGGAGTCAGAAATCAGGTAAAGAAACTCACCAATAAACCGACAATGCGCTGGATATTTCAGATGTTTCAAGGGGTACATTTAGTGACGGTCAACGGAGATAAGCAAGTCAGTAATTTAACCCAAGACCGTCAAGATGTATTAAAGCATTTAGGACAGTATTGCAGTCGGTACTATTTAATGTTTGCAGGTGGATGACGCTCTCCATTAAGCTGTAAATCTTGGTGAATAATCCACATTTATTAGTCAAGATGATTAGCTCTTGGCGGGATTTATTTTGGCTAAAAAGCTAAGTTATTTCGCGAAGAAAGCGCCATAAATCTATTAAAAAAAGTCAACTATTTCAGTTTAGTTGATTTCGGGAGATTTGACAGGTGCCCGTGACGTTAAAACCGCATAAGTTAAACGGAAAAACTTTTTGACTCCAACTTTTCACAACTGATAAAAAAATTCCACACACATCTGCGGAATGTGGGTTTTATTTTCCCAGAGTGACAGAAGAGGGGTATTTTTCAGAATTGACCCGCATCCGCGATCATGACACGGCTTTCTGAGTATTTATACTCAAGTTTAACAAACCGATCTACTCTCCATTAGCACCCCAACTGTGTGTGCCAGTTGAGGGTGCGGAATGTGGGTTTCAAGTTTCGTTCTCGCAGGTGATGAGAAAAAATTTTCATGATAATCGATTCCTTTTATGCCGCGTTGCTGCTTTCATCCTTGACCTTGGTTTTGATCACGAAAGCCTTTAATTCGACCATCTTGCCGCCGCGAAAGCACCAGACATCGCAGTACGAGTAATGAGCCGTCTTCCCCTCTTCGTCCTTGATTGTGAGGTCGCCGAGTGCCGTGACGAAATCCCCCTCAGCGATCAAGTTCGCAACGATATTCAAAGGCGGTTCCACATACTCCGTTGCCATCCATTGGCGAACGGCTTCCTTCCCTTGAAGGGTCTTGTCGCCTACCAATGTCCATTGCGTGTCGTCCGTGCAGAACGACAAAAATTCTTCATAATTGCCCTGAGCGATCGCCGCGTTTGCCGCTTCTAAGATTGCTTTATTTTTGTCTGACATCTGAATTTCTCCTCTGTTCAAGTAGATGCTTTAACGGAGCGAGAGCGGTTTCCCGATCGGTGCGTCCTTCTTAGCCACCGAATCACCCCGTTGCCGCTTGTGCAAAATTCACGGAACAATTGCAGTAACACGGATTTCAATCCGCATCGTTGGCAGCCCAAGAGCCGCGACTCCTACCTGTGTCCAAATTGGGGCATGGTTGGGCATGTAATGGCGAAATAGCCTGACCATCACATCGTTAACTTCTGGGGGAAACCCGCCAACATGGTAAGAATTGACGTGGACAACATCCTCCCAATCCGCACCAGCAGTTGCCAAGGTTCGCTCTACATTCCGAAACGCCTGGGCAATCTCATCCGCAAGCGGTTCGGGAATTTGCAGATTGTCATCCCAGCCACCTTGACCTGATGTCTCCACTCGATCGCCAATTTTTACCGCTTGGGAGTAATGCAATTCATTCAACATGTATTCCCCATACCCGGGGGTGACAAAAAACTCGGGCTTATTCATGGCGTTCCTTGTGTAGTATATTTGCTCTATCTCGCGTTGCTGAAACGAGTTTGTTTCGGCATCATCCGATTTAGACCCTAATGTTCAGAATTCACTTGCTGTGTAATCACAATGATTTCTGCAAAAAGTAAGACAACTATTAGCCGCGAAAACGCTTGTAAAAAGGCTTCCATTGCCCAGTTCTGACCCTGAACTTCCCAGATCATCCAAACAAGATTGAATCCAATCACCAACCAGGGTAGAATGACCGCTGAATTCCGCCTGCGATAGAAACGGATTGTCATCTCCCGCCAAGATGGGAAGGTACTGAAGAGACAAACGAGGTAGGACGCTCCTGCACTGATGAACAGGCTTATTTGAAGACCCGAAGGCAGATTTGGGTATCCAAGGGCGATCGCCGTTAGACAAACTCCCAGTGCCAGATACAGGAAAGTAAACAAGGTAAATTGTTTCATTCTTTGTAAATAAAGCTCAGCGATAATCTATTCCGAGGTGGCTGACATGACTCAGCCGATGAACAACAATTAGTCCACATGCAGCACAGCCTTACCTGAAAATCTTCGCCCGATCAAATCAGCCGACGTTACGTCTGCTTCACGCCACGAAACTGCTCGATCAATATGCGTTTTGAGCCGCCCCTGCTCAACTAACCTCAGCAGACGAGCCAGCCCAGAACTAGCGATTTCCATCTCTACTTCGGTGTACAGCGTGAACCCACCCGTAAAGCGTGCGCTGTCCTCCATTCTCGGAATAGAAGTCTGCCAGGGATAGCTTCATCTCGTTGCCGCTGCTACTGCCATAACAAACGCAGGTGCCTCCTTGAGCCAAAAACGCAGTTAGCTTCCCGACCAATTCACCTCCTACTCCATCGACAATCAGTCGATAAGGCGCGAACTGCTTGGCTTCTTGCCCGGTCTCGGTCACCACCACTTCATCCGCGCCGTAATCTCCCACAAATGCTTCTTGCGCTGGCTGACGAATTTGGGCAACGACGCTGGCTCCCATCATCCGAGCAAGCTGCATGGCGAAGAGTCCCACTCCCCCTGTTGCCCCTGTGATCAGCACCCGACTTCCTAGTAAACGAGATCCCTTTTCCACTGCATACAGTGCTGTTAACCCCGCGACGGGCAGTGTGGCGGCATCGGTATGTGATACGCCCTGGGGAATGATAGCCAGACAGCGAGTCGAAATTGCTACATATTCTGCCCAGCCCTCCGAGCGGATAGAGAGGGCAACAATTTTTGTCCCTGTGGGTGGACCACTGCCGTCCTGTGCTGTTTGTTCAACAACGCCAACGACATCCCAGCCAATTGGAGTGCCCAGTGGATCGTTTTGCGATCGCTTGAGTTCGCCCCGATTCATCGAAAATGCCTTGACGCGAATCAAGCACTCGTTAACCTTCGGAGTAGGAACTTCAGTGTTTTGAAAGGTGAGGTTGCCAACGGCGTTTGGTGAACTCACGAGTCTACGCATCGCCATATCCTTGTGTGTAAAGGGCTATAGTTTCATGTTATAGATAGAACTGTTTCAATCAACTTGCTGTATATCCACCATCGATCACTAAGGGTTGCCCAGTGATGTAGCTGGCAGCATCAGAGCAAAGAAACACAACCTCGCAAACCTGTTTCAATGTCATTCCAGTCAATCGCTGAGAAACATTTAGACCTGCGATCGCAGGTTTAAGCATTGATGGAAAGCTTGTTCTAACCTTTAGTCGCGGTCGCTTGCACGATCGATCAGTGCGTTTGAGGGCAAGCTCGGATCAAGTACCTTGCGCGCACTGTCAACCCCTACAACGGGCAGTGTAACCGGATCAAGTATGCCGAGTTGAACCAATACACTCGCCTGATCCCAGTAGAGGTGTTCATGGGCTAACTTGCCATCACGGAACTGGACAATCGCTACTACTGCCACTTCAATCCGTTTCCCTGTCGGAGCAATGCCAGGTAGCATCCAGTCCATCTGGATGGTATGAGTGAACTTAACTAGCATTTCATCGACGAGTTGATTGGTTCCGATTGTGCGTGAGACCGGAGCCAACTCTATGTCCGGCGGCATCTGTGGAATGAAGTACTTGGAATAAAACTCACGCAGCGCCGGCTTCCCTACTCCCCCAGTCATTACTGGAATGTGATTCACGTAAGCGTACTCAACCATTGTAGCGAGAGCATCTTTAGTGCTGTGAGTACCAAACTCGTGCCCGATATGCTCTTCCCAGACCGCTTGTAAAGCTTCCTGAGCAAGTGTCAGGTTGGGGGTTGCCTGTACATTTGCTTGTTTATCTACAATTTGCTCTTTGACCATGTTAGATTCTCCTAGTTCGTTCTATCTCAACTGTATTGATTCCAATGCTTAACTTCTTTCAGATTCTTATGGTTTTCTTAGTCCCTACTCTTCTAAAACATTAATGATGAGTTTGCCCTGATTCGTACCGTCAAAGAGCTGTTTCTATTCATAGTTCGATTCTGTGATTGAACCTACAGGTCGCGTAGCAAGATACCATTGCCGATTCACCTTTTTTGTCACTTAAATTTCCTCTTGCATTTCTGTAGTTGCTAAAACTCTGAACATGATGATTTTTCCTTTTAGCGCACTGTGACTCCACCAACGAGTCTGCCATAGGTCGCGATCGCTTTCTGCAGCAATTCCCGGACATCCGCCTCACTCGATGCATCTAATTTCACAAACAAGCATTCCGAACATGGAACTTTATGAGTTCAACGCCTTTTCAATACGACGATCGGGAATGAGCCACAGAACTGCAACCCGAACGTATAATGCACATGCAAGCCAAGGGATTGCAAAAGCAAGTGGAATTGTAACTGCATAAATCAATACCGATAACTTGCCTTTAAAGTTCCGACCAAGAGCGTTTGCAAGTGTGGAATCTTGACCGTGGTGAAAAACAAGTGTGCGGGTCAGAGTGAAGTAGGCGATCGCAGCCAACAATAGAACCACACCATAAAGCGCCACAGGCAGCGCAGCAAAGTGATTTTCACCCATCCATGCGGTGACAAAGGGAAATATAGCCTTTTTCAAAAAGGTGAGGTACGATTTTTTGCCTGGAAAGCTTGACACTACAGAGTTTCTGTATACCTCATTAATCTGAGAACCGCTATAATGATAACCAGAACAACAAATGTAGGTTTGCCCACAAAGTTGAACCATTCACTTGTCGGACTACCTGAAACAGGTGATGGTGATTGTTCCAGTAAATACCAAAATGCACGAAACTCAACACCTAGCTTAGAAAGGTTGGAATCAACGGACGTAGTGCAGCTCAATCTGACTTATGAGGTGTTTTTAACTCCAGTACCATAATGGTGATAATAATAGCAATTACCCCATCACTGAATGCCTCTAACCTACCTTTAACCATTTTTGGATATGCTCCTTGTTTGCTTACCGCGTTGTATAACGGCCGTTTGTAAAAATGGTTGTCCGGTACTCCGTACTGGTTTACTTCTAAGGACTGGTAAACGGTTTACATTTAATCCCCTTCACATTTCGCAGATAGTTCAACTCTGGCTCGAAGTTAGTGGGACAGAAGACATAAACATCGTCCTGAGCTCGGCTAATGACTAAACGGTAGCTGGGTGGAATTCCCTCGGAATCTTCGATCACTTCGATTCTGGGAATCACTTGTGGACTGACTTGAGCGAAGGATGGAGAATTGAACGGTAACAGTACGGCGGATAGAATTGTTATTGTGATTGTGATTGCGGTTATGATTGTAGTTGAAAGAATCTTTCGGTTCATTAGAAAACTCCTGTGGTTTGTGGTTGTGTAATGTTCCTATTGATTTTGATGAGTAAAGTTTGCATTGTTTTCACCCCTACGATTTCAACCCAGTTTCCGACGAAATCAAACTAATCCTATTTGCAATGCAACAACCGCTGCCTGCACCCGATGATTGACACCCAACTTATTCAAGATTCCATGGACGTGAGTCTTGACTGTACTCTGACCGAGGTAGAGTATTGTGGCGATTTCAGGATTGCTATGTCCTGCAACCATTAGCTTCAAAACTTCATGCTCTCGATGGGAGAGTTTTGTTGGTGTAATGACATTTGAAGAGGTGAGTTTTGCTGTGTTCATACATCCTTCTTGAGAATCAACGGTTGACGAATTGTTCACGATCTCACCTGATCCTTGGTTAAACATTTGTTGAATTTCATATTTCATGGACAAGAACAGTCCTCTTGCATTCGTTGACATCAGCTTGTCAAAGTCCTCGATCAATTTTTGGTGCAGTAGTTTGTCAGGAGGAAAATCAATTCCTGTATTGTTAATGGCACAATGTTAAAGGCACAATCGAGTTTGCTGTAAGTTGCGCTCGTTATTAAAAACTCAAGATTGATTTGCTTGATGACGCTGCTTGATATCTATAATGAAATCGGTTACTTGACGTTGAGCCTCTTCACTCAGCGAGTCAAACTCGTCCAAGAAGAATTGCCGTTCTAGCGTCAACTTCCGGGCATTGAGTAGCCCTTAAATCCGCCAATCTTCATCACGTTTCATCACGACGAATAGCTGCATCGAATCTCGTGACGGTGAAGTTTTGGGTTGTCCGGGCAGCATTACCCTGACAACTCCATTCATGAGAGCAAGTTGAGGATTCAGCAAGTGGACGAAATTCACGTCACCCTCTAGGCGTGTTTCTTTGACAACCGTGTCGAAAGCTTGCTGATTAAACGCAGCGATCGCTTTTCGACCCTTGAGATGGGTTCCCTCGAACGCGATGAAATCGGCAGTTTCGCTGAACGGAGCAGCGAAGTCTTCACCGCTGCCTCGATTCTAAGCATCAATCATCTGGTGATGGAAAGCACGGATTGCGGACTCGTCAGTAGGACTGGTGAGTTGATTTTGAATTGTTTGTGAATTCATAAGCGCCTCGTTTTGGGATTTCTTATCTAATTGTTTTGGCAGTTTAGGAACACAACAGCACGAAGATGCACTGCTGCGTTCGATCGCTATGAACTTACTGGAGCAGCAAGCGTTGCCGGCTAATTCCGTTTGTTTGATCTGAAGTATAGACAGTACCAATGCTTGATTGCTTTCAGATTCCTACGATGATTGGTCAAATTCTGATCGGTTAGCGCCCTTGTTTCGGGGATAAGCGATTGTCTGTTGTTCATCTCAACCATCAGCTAGTCACGTCCTGCCGCAATCATCTTTTCTGCCAAGCCGACCGGGTTGGAAAACATCACCTCATGACTACCGGACATTTGCACGAACCGAAATAGCCCCAAGCGGGTAGACATTCTGGGATGCCAACCCCAATCGCCTTGAGGAAGGACGTTGTCTTCGGTACAGTAAAGGTAGCTTTTGGGGATGGGCAGCGAGTAAAACTGCTTTAGGTCTAACTTGTCAAGCCACGGTTGATACGGTTCAGGCGATAATTGTGCGTAACTCGATCGAGCCAGTTCGAGGTCAGCGTCGTTGATAAACGCTTCTCGCCAAATCTCAAAAGGTAGCATCACCGTATGATCGCCCGATTGTCTCGCTAGCTGATCGGATAACGCTTGAGAGTGCGGTGGGGTGTTATCGTTGATGCTTTCACCATCATTGAGGACAAAGGCATTGAAGAAGATGAGTCGTCGAATGCGATCGCTGATTGCTTCAGCAACTTTGGCAATAATTGTCCCACCGAAACTATGTCCGACTAGAACGATATCGTTTAAGTCTTTACTCACAATGTAATCGACGACCGATTGCGTGCATTGAGCATGGTTGACGTTTTTGTTCACGCCTTTGCCATGCCCAGCGATCGTGGGCGCAAAAGCATGATGTCCCTTTGCTTCTAGTTGATCAATGACTGCCTGCCAAGCAGAACCATCATGCCAGGAGCCATGAACTAAGACAAAAGTTGACATAGAATCCCTCCTTGTAAATGTGATCTGAAAATCAAGCTCGTCTTTTCTCTCTTGTTCTCTCTTGAAATGGGTCAGTTCGCTGTGTATCCGCCATCGATCACTAAGGATTGTCCAGTGATGTAGCCGGATGCGTTTATGCCTCGTCTATAGCGCGGTTGCAGCACAATCGATGAGTTTGGCAACAGCGTCTGCATGGGCAACCATCACAACATGGGACGTGCTATTCACTACAGCAGTACTCATGATGGCTCCTAGAGAGTTTCAATGAACATTGACTGAAAACGATGGCTGGGTTTCCTAAGATCGTGAGCAATCATCCCTAGCAGTGAGATTTACATGAATCAGACTGGTGCATAAATCGTTTCGTCTTCTTTGCGCCAAGCTGGATCAACTAGACAAACGAAAACAATGGGTTCGTCGCCGTAGTTGTGAAGGAACTGGATTGCATTTGGAGGAATGTAAACCGTATCGTCTGGTTCAATGCGACGAACTTCACTGTCGATCGACATTTCGCCAACACCGCTAATGATGTAATAAACCTCAGAAGTCTTTAGAGAATGGGGAATCGAAGTTTCGCCAACAGGCAAGATCGCATGTGCCAAACTGTAACGCAAGTTGATATCTTGTTTGTCAGGATGAAGCAGTTCGCGCAGAACAGTTCCATCTCCAGCGATAATTTCTTCACAGTCGTTTAGTTTTTGGATCAGCATAAGTTTAGGCTTGCAATTACACAATCGGATCAAGTTCAGGATCTGTGAATTTCGGAGGAGAAAGGGTCACTGATTATTTCTGCTGAAGAAAGTCCAGCAACACGGGATTGACCTGATCAGCGTGAGTCCAGTTGATCGCGTGTGGTCCACCAGGAATGACAACCAGTTGACTGTTTTTAATCAGTTTTGGAAGTCTTGCTGCGGTGGACTCCAGTGGCAGAATGCGATCGCTATCTCCATGAATAATCAGAGTCGGCACATCAATGCGGGGCAGATCATCGCGGAAATCGGTGAGCCAGGAAGGTACACAATCCAAAGTCCCTTTAGCAGAAGCCCCTGCTGCTACATTCCAACTGGCTTGAATCGCTTCATTGCTGATGCGATTGCCAAGCAATACATCAACATTGAAGAACTCTTTGAAAAAGGCAGAGAAATAAGCTGGACGATCGTCAATAATCGCTTTCATAATGCCATCGAAAACGCTTTGATCAACACCCTCTGGATTGTCGTCTGTCTTTAGCAGAAACGGTGGAACGGGAGCCATCAGCACGGCTTTCTGCACCCGCTCTGAGCCGTATTTGCCAAGATAACGTGTGACTTCACCTGTTCCCATTGAGAAACCGACCAGCACGGTATTTTGCAAGTCAAGCTTGGTCATCAGTGTGTTCAAATCGGCGGCGAAGGTATCGTAGTCATAACCAAACGAGGGTTGGCTGGAAGCACCGAATCCTCGGCGATCGTAGGTAATTACTCGATATCCTGCATTCAGTAAAACTAAAACCTGCTTCTCCCAGGAATGTCCGTTCAATGGAAATCCATGAATCAGTACAATCGGTTGTCCTGTCCCAAGATCTTCGTAGTAGAGATCGATGGTTGCAGAGTTTTCTTGACCAACGGTAATGTAAGGCATGAGAGGTTTCTCCGTTGTAAATTGATGATGTGTTTTTGTCTGTTGCATCACAATTGTTATGCAGCGATCGATCACCGTTTTAACAATGCTGTGTTAAGCAGACTTCAAGATGGGGCAAGCATCCATTGCCTACCGTCACTTCAGAACGACAAGAATCCTTCATTGTTGCCTGAGCGCGATCGCCGCGTTTGCCGCCTCTAAGATGGCTTTGATTCTGCTTCGGTAGCCAGCGCGGCACGCACACCAGCATCGAGATTCATGCGGTCTACAAATCGTGACAGGTTCTCAAAGCCTTGTAGTCCGACCTGCGTGTTGCTCGCCCAACGCAGAATGACGAACAGGTAGGGAGCGGCAATCGATCATTCGCCAGTGAGCCAGTTTCGTCCGTCGAGATAACCGAGGATAGCGACGTTTTCAGTGAGTGAAAAGTGATGGTACTTGCCTCTACTTCGTTATCGACAACGAACTCACCTTGCTATAATGCGTTCCCACAGCAGCTCAAAAACCGCTTCAACACCATCACTCAAGGCTGGCGGCGTCACGAGCGTTAGTCGGCTCTCATTAAGAGTAAAGGTGCGAACTAACGTTGTACCAACGCGATTAGGAATTGATGCAATTTTGATCTGGTGAGTTACTGTGTTGCCACTCAACGTATAAGTTCCAGCGTAAGCATTGAATGTTGTAAATGCTTGAGCAAGCTCTTCCACGGGTAAAGATTGCATCTGGGGAGTCAGCGGTGATCTGACCTCCTGACTCAGCGGTGAGCGATCGCTCCTAGAAAACATCACCATCATGTGACCATCTAATGTGTAAGTGATGTAGCCAACCGGATGAGTTCCATACACGTCTGGAGTCACCGTTCCATCAGCGTAAATGGCAGTTGCAGAAATTAACTTCCAAATGCCAATTAGCAGATTGTTCTGGATTGATGGTGTAGACATAATGTGCAACCATTGCTTGATGATTCTCCGCTAGAGAGTAGCGGGTTTCAACACAAAATCAAACTCAGTCGTGTAAAACGGTTTACTTTGATTGTGTGCCTTGAGTTCGTCTAGTGCTTCGTGCTTTTGCAATTGAACGATCGCCGATCGCACTGCAAAGGTTGTATCTGAATCCAGGTGAGGATCGCCAGCAATAAAAGTTTGTGTTGTCAGTGGAGTGTACTCCGGAGCATTGAGTTTGAAATGGATGTGAGCCCCGCGCCAAGGATGCCGTCCCAAGAGTCGCAGCACCTCGCCACATGGACCACTGCTTGGCACTTTGTAACCTAGTGGCACCACGGTTTCAAACCTATACGTTCCACTCTTGTTCGTTTTGAAACGTCCCCGAAAGTTCCCCAACGGCTGAGATGGCTCTTGGATGTCATAAAATCCTTGGGAACTGGGTTGCCAAACATCAATCAGAGCATTGGCGATCGGTTGACCGTTCAAATCTAAAACCCTGCCTGACAGGAAAAGCGAATCTCCTTCTGTATCAATACCCAAGCGATCGCCCATCTGCCGTTCTGGTGCATTCGGCACATACAAGGGTCCTTCTAAATTGCTTTCTGTACCGCGATGAGCATCGTTCAGCAATTCTACCAACTCTGAAATTCCCAGTAGATCCGTCAACAAATGGATCTCTCCAGAGGGAATCTCCTGAGTGTGATGACTTGCCTGGTTGAGAAAATTACGTCCCTGCTGCAATTCTGATTCAGTCAGATTCACCTCACGCACAAAGTCATGCAAATGTTGAACCAAGCTCGTGTAAATTTCATAGAGTCGTGGGTGAGATTTGCCGCGATCGCCATGATTAATGACGGCTTCAGTGATAGTGTCAAGTGTGATTTTCTGCACGATCAAACTCCTTTTTAGTTACGTGATTAATGATGGTTGTTTTACGGCGACTATCTTGGCAGGGGCTTCCATGTCGAAAAGTCCGCAAGATGCGCCCAGTAGGCCGTCAATCCGATATAAGCAAAGATGAGAGCTGCCACACTTAACACAATTGCTCCAATAGTTCGCAAGAGCCGGGTTGATTTGAGAGAGAGGGTTGGTACGGAAAAAATTCCTCCTAAGCCAACGAGAATGAACCCAATTCCTGACAGCAAAGGAAGTTGTGTTATTCCCAGGTTTATGATGCGAAAGCCAATTAGAAGCGATACCAGTCCTGCAAATAATCCATAAATGCCCAGGGTAAATAATTCCCAACCCATTGCCAGAGCTAGGGAAGTTCCTAGAAACAAAATGCCAAACAGAACAGTTGTTTCACCAAAGGCAACATTGAAACTACCAATAATGGGCCAGGTAAAAGTCATGTGTAAGCCAGTGACTAAAGCGATCGCGCCGACTACACCAAAACCAGGAATCCAGCGTTTCTGATTTGAAGTACCAAGACCAAAATACACATAGGCAGCTAACAGAGCGAGTCCAGCTGATAGATTAATCAGCATGAGTGTAAGGTAATCGATAAACATTAGACCTCCTGCAAATGTTCGGTTTTGTTAAGACTTAGACAAAAACTGAAGTATGCAATGCCTGTCGCATTGCTTTGTGTACCAGTTTTGGCTTCAGAAATACTCTGGCGTTATTGAATATAGGTATAAATTCAAGATTTCCCAATTGCTATAAACCAACTATGATGAGTTTTCTAACATCAAGCGAAAAGTTAATTCATACCCTGAATCAGCAACGCCGTTTTACGGCGACTATCTTGACTTATAGTCTGTGCCCTAATCTAATTGGCTACAGCTATAGTCTGGTGACTTGATGCTTTCAAGACTCATCCTGACGATTTCGTGTGGCATACCAATCCATTCAAGAACGATGAGATCAGCCAGCGAACAGGCACCGGGCATATGATAGAGTTTCATGGAATGTCCCTTATCGCGGAGAATGTGTTTTTGCTTCCTATCTGCTGTTTTCATAGTCTGAGTGTAATGATTCCTAATGCTCTGTTTCTTTCAGATTCTTAGGATGTTTTGTCAGATTCTTGTGCAATCACCTTCAAGACGCAGCGTGGAACCGAGCGTTCTGTCGAGGAACGCGCGGATCAACGTTGCCACCTCCTCTGCATGAGTCTCCAGCGCGAAATGTCCGGCTTCGAGCAGCAAGGATGGTAAGGTAAGAACCAAAAAACCACAAAGATTGCATCATTAGATCGCTCTGTAGACTTGATATGTAATTAACACGCATGACTTTCCCTACTCTCTTGGTCTATGAAACTAGACCAGCCACGATGTTTGTTCTGATGAAGATTGAATTACCTTGATTTAGACGAAATCTTCCATAATCAGAGAGTGATTTAAGCCGCTAGCAGCAACGCTACCCTGAAAAACAGCAGCGACGATCACTTGCATGGGTGAAGTGATGTCACCTGCCGCATAAACGCCTTTGACGCTAGTTTCGTTAAAAACATTGGTCGTCTTGATTAAATTGAATTCATTCAACTCACAGCCTAACTTTTCAGCTAGGTTTGAACGGAGTGTTTGCTTTGGTCTGATCAGTATTCCGCGACGCGCAATTTTCTCATTTGTCTCAAAAACAATGTTTTCCAATTGTCCGTTATCGCCTTCGAGTCGGATGATTTTCTCTTCGCGAACAAGAATTTTATGGTTTTTCAACAGTGTCCTTTGATCAGCGGTTAGATCGGCTTTGCCGTTGGTGCAGAGGACTAAATTAGCACTCCAATTTTTCAGCAATGCCGCCATTTCGATGCCCGTTTCGCCATTTCCAACAATGGCAAGCGGCTCGTCGCGCACTTCCCAGGCATGGCAATAGGGACAATGAAACACGCTTTTGCCCCAGAAATCACCAAAGTTTTCGAGAGCTGGAAATTCATCCATTACCCCGAAAGCCAGCAAAATTTTGCGCGTTTTTTTTATTGTGCCATCCTCAAACACTACTTCAAATTGATTGCCGGATGGGGTGATTTCCTTGACCCCGATCGCTTGAAATTCAACGCTTTTATAAGGTTTGAGTTGGTCGCGCCCAATGTTCAAAAGTTCATGCGGACTGATGCCATCGCGGGTGAAAAAGCTGTGCGACTCGTGTGCGGGAGCGTTACGCGGATTCCCTTTGTCGCAGACTAACACTCGACGGCGACTTCTGCCTAAAAGCAGTGCCGCACTGAGTCCAGCGGAACCGCCACCGACAATGACGCACTCGTAAATCTCTTTGTTTTGGTTCATCATCTTTTTCTGTTCTACAACTTTGGACATAATCATCAACTCCTAAGTTCTCTTTGTCTTAGTTCACTTGAGTATAGTCAGTTCCAACACTCAACTTCTTACAGATTCTTATGGAGTTTCTTATGAAGTTAGCGAACCGATTTCAGTGTTACTTTAGTGAGTCGCTTGAAATGCTGTATTAAACATTTCGCACTGCCTTTCGACTACTGCGCTACAAACCCACCATCTACTAGCAATGTTGCACCTGTTGTGAACGATGCCAGGTCAGATGATAAATACAGAACTGCATTTGCAACTTCAAGCGGTGTTCCAATTCGTCCGATCGGGTGAAGTCCTGTCAAGTAAGCTTTCGCTTCATCTGTAACTGCTTCAAACATATCTGTTTGGATTGCCCCTGGTGCAACTACATTGATGCGAATACCCGCTTTGGCATATTGGAGCGCAGCAGCTTCAAACATATCTGTTTGGATTGACCCTGGTGCAACGGCATTGATGCGAATACCCGCTTTGGCATATTGGAGCGCAGCAGCTTTTGTTAAGCCTATTACCGCGCTTTTACTCGCGGTGTAGAGGAGTATGTTAGGAAGTGCAACGACTCCAACCGCAGATGCCATATTGACGATCGAACCACTTCCCTGTTTCAACATCTGAGCAATTTCATATTTCATCGACAACCAAACACCTTTGACATTGACATTCATAGTGCGGTCATATTCAGCTTCTGTTTGCTCAATCAATGAGGGATTTTCGCCGCCCATTCCTGCATTATTAAAGGCAATATCCAACCGACCAAAAACGTCAACCGTTTTATCAACCATTGCTTTAACATCGGCTTCTTTCGTGATATCTGCTTGCACAAAAATAGCCTCTCCGCCAGCATCCTGAATCAATCGAACCGTTTCTTCACCTTCATCAATTCGACGACCAGCTACCACCACCTTTGCTTGTTGTTGGGCATAAGCGATCGCTGTTTCACGACCAATTCCTGAAGTTCCGCCAGTGACAAGCGCCACTTTATCCTGAAGTATCATTCTATTTCTCCTAAAATCTAAGTCCGGTTGTTCTCTCTTGAAATGATCGTGAAATCGCTTTAGAAGAAAGCTCAGACAAATCTTGCCAACAAAAGGCTAAGAGCAAAGGAAAAGGCATGAAAGCTGACGTGGGATAACATCGCAGCCTCAAGTGAGTATTGCCAAAAGAGCCAACCAAAAGCCATGCCAGCTATCCCATTGAGTAATATTGCTCGGATAACCACAAGCGGAGTGAGTGGAACTATCGCGGCAGTTGCGGGCAGGTGTAAAAGCCCAAATACCAGCGCTACTAGCACAATCGCACCTTGGTATATTCCTTGGCTTGGCAACGTAATACCTTGTTTTAAGACTTTCCACGCTATCCAAACAAGCAGCGACATTAAGCCCCAGCGCATCAGAATTTCCTCAGTGATGCCGCCATAAAGCATTGCTGTAAGTGAACTCAGCCAATTCGGTTCTGTGTTATTGGATGCCTGTAGCGCTTCAGGTAGAGCATGTTTCATGAACCGATCGAGCAACAGGAGAATGATCATTGTCGCTGCACCCACACCCAAGCTCCATTTCATCTCAATGACAGAATATGGAATCTTAGAGGTATGAAGTACCCAGTAGTCAATCAAATGTGAGCGTAATCCAACGCGATAGGCACAGCCAATTCCGATCAGAATGCTGATTGCCAGTAGAACTGTAAGCTGTAGTCCTTGTAGGAGTATTAAAACCCACAGTGGCGGGACTTTTGCCAGTATTTCTGGAGACAGTTTCGCCAACTGTTGCTCAACTAATGGAATCGATGTAATCGTAACCATCACAATGCCCACAATGCCCAACACAAATAGAATCCCAAATTGTTTTAAAACTGCCATTGATTTAATCTTTAGAGACATCAGAATACTGGGTAGACACAATGCCAAGATAGAGAATGACAACTGGTGACTAACGCCACCTTACTCTGAAGTATCATTCCTATTTCTCCTAAAATCTAGCCACTTTACCTTGCAGTATCATCCTGTTTCTCCTGTTTCAATCAATATTGACCTTCAAAAATCGAACTCCAATCCGTTTAGCAATTATCAACGCCGTGAAGCTAGTCTAATTTTCTGTAAATTTCAGTACAATTTTGCCCCGTGTTCCTCCCTGCTCTAGACGCTGGTGTGCCAGAACGACCTGATCCCAAGACAATACTGAATCAATCACTGGGCGAAGCTGTTGACGCTCGATTAGTTTTGTCAAAGCCTCTAATTTTGCTCGGTACTGGGGTGACAAAACAAAATGAATTGTCAGATTCTTTCCCCATGCTTTAAGAAGCGATTGCGGTATTGCAATGTCTACAATGCTTGCAAGCCTACCAAAGGGACGAATGATTTCTAGACTACGCTGAATTGTTTCTCCGCCGATCGTATCTAGAACTAAATCCACACCCAGTCCATTTGTTTCCTGACGAATGACTTCTACGTAATCTTCATTTTTGTAATCAATCACTCGATCTGCGCCCAGTTCTGTCACGAAATGTCGGTTTCTAGAACTACACGTCGCAAAAACGTATGCCCCTATCGCTTTGGCGAGTTGAACTGCGATCGAACCCACTCCACCCGAACCCGCATGGATGAGAACTGTTTCACCGACTTGTAGATTGCCCCTAGTCACTAGACAATCCCAAGCCGTTCCGCCTGCAAGCGGAAAAGAAGCTGCTTCAATGTGCGATAAATTTGCAGGCTTCAATGCAACAATCGCTGCATCAGCCACATGATACTGAGCGTAGCTACCGAATTCTCCAAAAATTTGCGGCGAGTAATACACGTTGTCTCCCACCTTGAAATCAGTCACAGCTTCGCCAATTGCCTCAATCACCCCTGAAACATCAACTCCAAGGATGGCGGGTAATTGAACCAGTTCTTTGTAATCACCACGACGAGTTTGATAATCGACCGGGTTAATCGAGGTTGCACAAACTCTGACTAACACCTGATTCGCCTTCAGTGTTGGTATCGGAACAGTTTGAATCTCAAACTTCTCAGCATCACCAAACGCAGTTAATACGGCTGCTTTCATAGATTCCATCTGTGCCAACTCTCCTTGATTTAGAATAAACAGTGACGGGATTTCAATACTATTCAGCGTAGGTAAGTTCTACCTAAGTTCGTAAGTCAGCACGATTTGGTAAGGTAGTTACCGTTTAGTAGCAAATGCAGATATCACAGCCTCGTAGCACACCAAAAAAGTTTTCTCGCTCCCAGCCAAAGGCGATGTGCAACTTAACTAAATAGTCATGTCGTTCCATTGTTTCTCATAGCGATCTCCTTTCTTTTGTAAGCCTAATGTTCAGGTCATTAGCCAACAACTGGCTGAGATTCAATTCCTCGACACCAAAGCCTAATTGCTGAATGCTTGATTCGTCTATCGATTTTTGATTGTTTTCAGAAAACCAAGATAATTCGATGCTGCTTCCTGAGCGTTTTCGATCAACAGCAAATGTCCTGCTTTGGGTAATTGAATAATTTGACTCCCTGGAAGACAGCGATGTGAGCGATCGACATCCCGAATATCATAGATTTTGTCTTCCTGACCCCAAATTGCCAGGGTCGGAACCCGACTGTGAGGCACCTGACAAAGCACATCATCATAAAGATTCACAATGTCCCAAGTCTGCTGATAATTTCGATTACGATTCACATAATCGTTCACTTTCTCGGTTTTGACCTCATCCGGAATCGTAGGAGGCGTCACGAAAAGCAGACTGATTTCTAGATCGAACTGCTCTTTGGTAATCGGAATAAAGGGATTGATGCCCTCAATAATCGATTTCCTGACGCTAGTTGCCCAATTCGTTACGCCTAGCGGTGAACCGATAAAGGCGAGGCTGCGAACTTGGTTGGGATAAAGCTGGCTGTAAAGGGCTGCGATCGTGCCCCCCATCGAGCTACCTGCAACATCAAGGGATTGAATCTTTAGCTGCTCGACAAACTGGTGCAAGAGGGCTACCTGATTCTCTAGTGCATAGTCTTTCACGGTAAATCCAGTACTCTTGGCATAACCGGGTAGATCGGGTGCGATCGCTTGATAGCCTGCTCTAGCCAACTCGCACATCATGCCATTCCACTGCTCTTTCTCGGCAAATAATCCGTGCAGCAGTAAAATCGGTTGTCCTGTCCCTGCTTGATTATAGGAAAGCGTTCCACTCTCGATTTTTGTAGAGCGAGTTGCGATGTCACAGGTGGAAGCAGGGGTTGCACGATTCAACCAACCAGAGCCAACAAGCCCACTGACAACCAGAACGATAATAACTAACCGAAGAATGAACTTTCTCATGAATAGTTTTTCCTGACTATTCCAAATCCCAGGGTAAACGCATCTAAATTTTATTGACAAAAGTCGAAGCGATAAGGCATTGAAATCTCCTATGAATGCTGCGTCGAATTCTCGTTTGATTTAACTTAAGCGTAGTGAATTTCAAGGCTCGGTTTCTTTCAGATTCTTAGGGTGTTTTGTCAAATTCTTGCGCGATAACCTTTAGGATACAGCGCTGATCAATTCCTCGCTTTTCGCCCAAAGCTGCTTAGCTTTGTTAGCGTCAAGCGCATACGACCTTACGCCGTCGGCAAACGGGTTGGGCGTGTCATTGATCGGCGCGATCGCACAATCTTCGAGATAGTGCCCACCGATCTCGTCTTTATTCGCCACGACTGCTGCCCAGACCGACGTCGCGGCTGCCTGCGGAATTTCTTTCAACTCTTTCGGCGGCAGACCCGCTTCGGTGCGTGCTGCGTCAACAGTCTTCAAAAGTCCCTGCAAGTCCTCCGGCGAGAAATGGCGGGGTAGATCCGTCAGACTGTTTCCGGGCATCACCGAAGCAGCCCGAATGCCGCGATCTCGATGCCGCCTGTCAAACTCCACAGCGAACAGTGAATTGGCGGTTTTCGACCGACTATAAGCGACCCATGGATCGTACACCTGCTGCTCGAAATTCGGATCGTCCAAGTCGATATCGGCACCGCGATGCGCGAGCGACGACAGGACTACCAGCCGTCCATTATCGGCGAGCAACGGCTCGCTCTGATTGATCAGGGCGAAATGACCCAGATGGTTCGTCCCGAACTGGACTTCAAAGCCATCGATCGTCCGACCGAATGGAGTTGCCATAACGCCAGCGTTAGCGATAATGGAATCGAACGGCTGACGGTCAGCCAACAGTTTATCCGCGCAGGCGCGAACACTTTGCAAGGATGCCAGATCGAGATTGATCAATTCCAGGCAGCCACCTCCTTGCGACGCGGCATCACGAATCGATGCAGTGGCTGGCTCAGCTTTAGCAAGCTCCCTGACCGCGCCGACGACGCTAGCGCCGTGAGCGACCAGTGAGCGGGCGGTTTCAAGCCCAATGCCCGACGATGCACCGGTAATGAGAAATCGCTTTCCCTTGAGATTAATGCCGGAAAGCACCTCGTCGGCGGTCGATTTTGCACCAAATTTTTCAGCCATTTCTTTTCCTTTCGTTAATTGTGAGTGTAAAAGTTTTGAGCTTTTGCATACCCTATGATCGCCGCTCCTAAACCGCGAGAACCACCTGTTACCAGTGCAACTTTGCCTGCAAGTGTTGTCGTCATGATGGACTCCTTTGGATGTATTACTGCTCAATCAAACGCTGCTTACTATCGGGATGCCCTTGAGGAACCAACGGCACGGAGAGTGATCGAGCGGATGATGCAGGTCGATCGCGACTTGGTCGCAACGTTTCGCACTGCAGATCGACTACTGCGCTACATACCCACCATCTATCATCAACGTTTCACCTGTTACGAACTATGCCATGTCAGATGATAAAAACAGGACTGCATTTGCAACTTCAAGCGGTGTTCCAGCTCGTCTCTCTGTCTTGTTACCGTAGCGGAACTTAAGTTGAACCATGCCCGCATATTTTAATTGTTTAAGAGTGGCGACATTTGCATTCCAATCAATTCAATGGAGCGCATCAGTTGGGCGTGGTTCATCTGCGCGTTGTCCATTTGAAAAGTTACTCTCGAAATGCCGCCGAGCGATTCGCTGTGACGGCGGATTTTCTCCGCCACTTCTTCGGGACTGCCGACCAGTAATGCGCCGGTTGCGCCGCGCTGCGCGTCAAAATCGGCGCGCGTAACAGGCGGCCAGCCTCTCTCTCTGCCAATTTTAGTAAAGGTTTCGGCGTAGCCCGGAAAAAATTCTTCAACGGCTTGTTCAGTCGTGTCGGCGACATAACCGATTGAATGCAATGAAACTTTCAATGTTTCGGGCGCGTACCCGGCGCGCGCTCCGGCATCGCGGTATAAATCTACGAGCGAGCGAAAGCGATGCGTTTCGCCGCCGATAATGGCAACCACGAGCGGCAGTCCAAGCATTCCGGCGCGGAGGAAAGATTGTGGCGTACCGCCGACCCCAATCCAGATGGGAAACGGCTTTTGCAGCGGACGCGGATAAATTGCTTGGTTTTCCAGCGCGGGGCGAAATTTGCCCGACCAATCGACCGTTTCGTTGTCCCGAATTTTGAGCAAGAGTTCGAGCTTTTCAGCGAAAATCTCGTCGTAATCGCCGAGGCTAAATCCAAATAGCGGAAAGGCTTCGGTGAACGAGCCGCGCCCGACAACCATTTCGGCGCGACCTTTTGAAATCAAATCGAGCGTGGCGAATTGTTGAAACACACGCACCGGGTCAGCCGCGCTCAGCACCGTAACCGCGCTGGTTAGACGGATGCGCTCGGTGCGTGCGGCGGCAGCGGCGAGAATAACCGCGTTTGCCGAATCTAAAAATTCATGCCGATGGTGCTCGCCGATGCCGAAGATATCCAAGCCGGAACGATCCGCCTGCTCTATTCTCTCCAGCAGTTCGGCGACGGACTGCGCGGCATCCGCCGTTTCGCCGTTTTCACTCGTTCCAACCGAGGCAAAACTGTCAATTCCAACTTCCATATCATTTCCCAAGCGTTTTGCGAATGAAATAGACTAATCCGAAATAGTAGAAAGTCTTGCTGTACGAGTTAAGCTGCTGTTCTCTCGCTCAGCAAAGAACGCCTAACCATCATCAACTCAGGGGGGCGCGCTACTACCGTGATCTGAATTATCAGGGAGCGGAATGAATTCAGTTTCACCGGGAACCGCCGGGAAGCGGCGGTCTTGCCAATCTCGTTTTGCCTGCTCGATACGCGCTGAGCGGCTCGACACAAAGTTCCAGTACTTTGTGCGATCGCCCACTGGTGCCCCGCCGATAATCATTGCTTTTGCCTCAGCCCCCGCACTGATATTTACTGATTCATCCGGCGCTAAAACGGCTAGACGATATGGCTCTAAAGGCTTTCCATTTACGAATAGGCCGGATGTGACGCTATAAACTGCCCTTTCTAAACCTTCTATTGGCGCTAGCTGAAATTGACTACCCTCCGTGAAAACGAGCGCTAGGTAAAGAGTAGCAGAGTAGATTTTAACTGGTGATTGGTGAGACTGATAGCTACCGGCGATCAAGGTCGCGCTGGTGCCTGTTTGAGTCCACCTCGGTAAATCAGTCGCCGAATAATGTGAAAAGCTGGGTTCAACTTCTTCAGCGATTTCGGGGAGGGCAATCCAGGTCTGAATGCCGTGAAGAGTAGACTCTTTCTCTCTAAAGCTCTCGGGCGATCGCTCAGAATGAACAATACCTTTGCCCGCTGTCATCCAGTTTACCTCGCCCGGAAAAATCTCTTGTACTGTACCTAGACTATCTCTATGCAGAAGGCTTCCTTCAAACAAATAGGTAACCGTCGCCAAATTGATGTGTGGATGGGGTCTAACATCGACGCCTTTTCCAGCCGGGAAAATAGCTGGGCCTAAGTGATCAAAGAAGATGAAAGGTCCAACCATTTTTAGGGTTTCACTCGGTAAGATGCGCTGTACACTAAACCCACCTAAGTCATGCTTTTCAGGCGTGATTAATTGCTGAATACTCATTTTTGTACGATCCATTCTTAGTTGACGTTGTGGACGAAGATACAACCTTAGTTCTGTTGCTGCTTCAGATTCTTGCCTAACTTAATGTCAATGTAATGAGTTCCAAGGCTCGATTTCTTTCAGATTCTTATGGCGCTAACGAATCTGCTTGGGGGTCTTTCCTGTGAATCGTTTGAAGTGCTGCGTCAAATGGCTTTGGCTGGAGAAGCCGACTTGCAGGGCAATGTCCGCGATCGCCAAATCTGTTTTCGATAGCATCAACTTTGCCTGTTCCACACGCTGTTGAATTACGTACTGACGTGGAGAAATTCCCATTGTTTGCTTAAACAAACTCGCAAAGTAAGTCGGGCTAATATTAATCACTTCTGCAAGCTCAGTCAGTGACAAATCTCGATCAAGGTGAGTACGAATATAGCCGAGCACTTGCTGTAATCGGATGTGTGTTAAGCCTTTGCGCTTGGCTTCAAGGGTTGGCGTTGTAATTGTTAGCATGGTTCAAAGATTGGCAATTTGCTCAACAAAACAGGCAAAAGCTAGCCATCGCGCATTCGATCACTGCAATATTTTGCATTGCCGATCGACTACTGTGCTACATAGCCACCATCTACCATCAACGTTTCACCTGTTATGAACGATGCCATGTCAGATGATAAAAACAAGATTGCATTTGCAACTTCAAGCGGTGTTCCAATCCGTCCGATCGGGTGAAGTCCTGCCATGTAAGCTTTGACTTCATCCTGCCCACCTGTCGCTGCTTCAAACATATCTGTTTCGATTACCGCTGGTGCAACGACATTGATGCGAATACCCGCTTTGGCATATTGGAGCGCAGCAGCTTTTGTTAAACCGATTACCGCGCTTTTACTCGCGGTGTAGAGGGGGAAGGTAGGAAATGCAACGACTCCATTTGCAGATGCCATATTGACGATCGCACCACTTCCCTGTTTCAACATCTGAGTAATTTCATGTTTCATTGACAACCAAACGCCTTTGACATTGACGTTCATCGTGCGATCGTATTCCACTTCTGTTTGCTCAATCAATGAATGATTTTCGCCGATAGTTCCTGCATTATTAAAGGCAATATCTAACCGACCAAAAACGTCAACGACTTTATCAACTATTGCTTTAACATCGGCTTCTTTCGTGACATCTGCTTGCACAAAAATAGCCTCTCCGCCAGCTTCCTGAATCAATCGAACTATTTTTTCACCTTCATCCATTCGACGACCCACTACTACCACCTTTGCCTGTTGTTTGGCATAAGCGATCGCAGTAGCTCTACCAATGCCCGATGTTCCTCCCGTCACTAAAGCAACCTTGTCTTTCAGCATCATTCTGTTTCTCCTGTTTTAATTTCATCGGTTTGTCTCAGGTAAGTTTGTCTCAGCAACTCAGTGACTTCTTGCGCGATCGCAATCAGGGCCTGGTTAACTGAAGAGTCGCGAAGAGAACCAGTCTGAGGTTTACCTTCATGCCCAGGATTATTCTTGCCTTGTACTAGTGAATGCGTCATAGAACTATCCTCAATGAAATACTGATTTGTAATTAACTAAATCAATACCCAGGAATTCAGTTGTTGGCATGGTAACTGTTGTCATGGTTCAAAAAATGGCAATTTTGTTCATTGAAACAGGCAAAATCCTAGCCATCAAAATTAGATAACTTACAGCACTTACAGACAAGTCAGATATGAATTGGGAGCAAAGATCGGTGAACTTAATGACTTGCAGCAATCATGGCAGCCATCAACTCCGTCGTGTTCCAGCGCTCGGTATACCGAATTTTATTGATAAACAGGGCTGGGGCAGTCGTTACTCCACTCTCTATTCCGCCTTCGATATCTTCGTTGATGCGATCGACATGCACTTGTTTAGACAACTCTTTGAGAAATTGAGGAATGTCAAGCCCTAAATCATTGGCGTACTCGACAAGATAACCGTTCTCCAACCTTTGTTGATGGTCAAATAAGGTATCGCTCATTAACCAAAACTTTCCTTGGGCGGCGGCGGCTTCGGCAGCTTGGGCTGCCCGTTGAGCATGGGGATGAATCTGTGTTTGTGGAAAATGACGGAAGATGAAGCATAAATAATTTTCTCCAAAAGCAGCACTAAGCTCTCGTTTGATCGCTTTAATCAGCTTGTAAACGTCCGCACTTCTAGGGCATTGATAATCTCCGTACATCACCAGCACTACCTTGGCACTCAGAATACCTTGAATCCAATCTTGAGTTGAAGGTGGTACAAGTAAAGACCTGTGGCTACGATCGTTGCTCATCTTTTTACATTTGTATCAAGCATGGAACTGTGCAATTTACTTGCTCGATCCATTTGCATGACTGTTTGCATAAATTCAATATAGGCGATCGCCTTCAAGCCGTCGTCTATACCGAGTTAAATTTTTTACAGTACAAATTGATAGAGTAACCATTCCATCGTGGAGTAGAAGGCTGGCTCTAACTCAAGTTATACCATTTTTTTAAAGATGTGATAGACTTGTGTAAAAAGTAAAGGATAGTATTACAATGTCGGGTCGTCCTCAT